>UQFL01000005.1 GCA_900540305.1 uncultured Oscillospiraceae bacterium
GTCCCCTTTCCACGCTTCCCGTTATGGGCTATTTGTCGTTCCGCAAAAGCATATCGGAAACGGTATGTTTTTACAGGCTGACAAAGCCTTATTGTTCCTTGACAAAGAAAGCCTTCGGGCAGAATAAGGCAGACGGATACAATTTGTCTGTGTGGAGCCGGTCGGCCGGTGCGCCATGACCCTGTTGCAAGTCCGCAGGACGGGACCCCTACCAAACAGGTGAGCGACAAAACCAGGCCGCAAAACAGGTGTGGCAACCTGTGGGCGAGGATACGCAGACAGGATAATGAGACTCCCGCGTTGAACGCCCTCAAAGCATTGCGCGGCGCACCCATCAGCATGGGCCGGGGTGAGATTCCCGTGGAGCTGCGGCCAGCAGCCGTCCGTTTTCTGCCTCTTTTATGGTTTTAATGAAATGGCATGAAAGGGGCCTTATTATGCAGAAAATTCAATCTGAAAATAAATATGCCCCGCCTATGCGGAGCAAAAAGAAGATCGGCAACACGACCTTTATCGTCAATTCTTTTTTCCCTCAAACGGGAAATCAGACGATAGCCTCCAAACTGGAGAACCTGATAAAAGCCGATGTTCAGAAACAAACTGTGACTTGAAAACCTCTTAACAGGCAGACAGGGAAAAGAAAGCGCGGTATAATGAAGTTGGACTTCAATATCGTGTTTGACTGCCAGATAGGAGGTATTTATGTATTATCAGTCAAACACCGCTGCCGCGCTTCAATTCCCTTACACGGCTATGAGCTCCGAAGAACTTACAGCTTTGTATTGTCGCTTATCCCGTGATGATGAATTGCAGGGTGACAGCAATAGCATTGTAAACCAGAAAAAAATCCTGGAAAAGTATGCCCGTGAGCATGGATACAGCAATTTCAAATTCTATGTTGATGATGGCATCTCAGGTACGACCTTCAACCGCCCAGGCTTTCAGCAGATGATTGCAGACATTGAGGCTGGCCTTGTCAAGAGGGTCATCATCAAGGATATGTCACGTTTCGGACGTGATTATCTGCAAGTCGGCATGTATACGGAAATCATGTTTCCCGAACATGATATTCACTTTATTGCGGTGAATGATGGTGTGGACAGCACTCAGGGTGACAACGAGTTTATGCCCTTCCGCAATATCATCAATGAATGGTACGCTAAAGACACCAGCAAAAAAATCCGTGCCGTTATGAAAGTGAAAGGCAATGCAGGAGAACATTTGACTGTTTTGCCTCCGTATGGATACATGAAATCGTCTGATGACAAAAAGCAATGGGTGAAGGATGAAGAAGCCGCCCAGGTAGTTTATGAAATTGGTCTCTATATCATGGATGGTTTGGGACCCTCGCAGATTGCAAGAAAACTGACGGAAAGAAAAATTCTTACTCCGGCTGCTTACTATGCGAGCAAGGGCAGAACAACCAATGTCACAAAGAAAGGTTCTCCTTACGCTTGGGATTCTTCTACGATTGCCGACATCATGGACCGCTGGCGTGAATACCTGGGGCACACAGTTAATTTCAAAACCCGTAAAAAATCCTACAAGAGTAAAAAGACCTTGCACAATCCAGAAAGCGAATGGAAGATTTTTGATAATACCCACGAAGCCATCTGGACGGAGGCGATTGCCGATGCAGCAAGGCTCGCAAGGCAGACGCGGCGCCGACCCACAAAGATGGGAGAAATGGGTATGTTCTCCGGCATGATGTTCTGTGCCGACTGCGGCTCCATTATGTACCAATGCAGGGCAACCAATTTCCGGCGCGATCAGGAATACTATCTGTGTTCCGGCTATCGGAAAAGCCGTGATGTATGTGGGCAGACACATTCTATCCGAACTGTTATCCTGGAAGAATTGGTTCTGCAAAATCTGCGCGAGATCGTTTCCTTCGCATCACAGCGCAAAGACGATTTTGTGAAGATGGTCATGGATGCGGATATGCGCCAACGTAACCAAGATTTGGCAAAACGGCAGAAAACATTGGCCGATGCCGAAAAGCGGATTGCAGAGCTGGACACCATTTTCAAGCGGCTCTACGAAGATACTATTTCGGGAAAACTTTCTGACGAGCGTTTTCAAAAGCTCTCTACCGATTACGAGAAAGAGCAGCATCAGCTTCAAGATGTAGCGGCTGCTCTCCGTGATGAAATCGAAGCAGAGGAACAAAAAAGCGCCAATGTGGAAAGGTTTCTCTCCGTTGTAGAACGGTATACGGAAATTCCTGAATTAACCCCATGTATCTTACATGAGTTTGTCGAGAAGATCGTTGTCCATGCCGCCAGCGATCCAAAGGGCAAGAACCGCACCCAGGAAATTGACATCTACTATAAGGGCATTGGAGCCCTGGAAGTATCGAAAGTTACTTCATCAAGGCAAGAATGAGAAAAACGGCATAGCCGAAGCTATACCGTTTCTCTCTTGCCCCACGATGTTTTCTTATCGGGAGGCACCTTTTGCGGTGTTCTTTTTTTTTTGCATTTTGATTTATACAACGGGATTTTTGGTTGATTTTCCGTAGATTAGTTTTGATTCTATTACATTTCGCATATTTACATTTTCTTTGTTGATTTTTTTAATTAACTGCTCAATGCACACTTTTCCCATATTATCTTCGTTTTGGAGAATGTGAGTATATTCGTTTTCTGGTAAAAATGAATCCTCATAATCAAAACAAATCATTTCACAGTCATTCGGGAAAACTTTTTTGCTTTCTTTTACAGCCGCTGCACATAGTTCTGCAACAAATCTTTCGGTTGCGATTATGGCAGTAACACCTGTTTTAGATATTTGATTTTTAATTTTTGAAATGTCATCCGCAATGTCGTTTTTATTATGAGTTATGGGGCTTTTAAGGTCAATTATAAAATTTTGAGCAGAAAGTGAAATTCCCAAATTGATATGTGCTTGTTTAAATCCTTCCGCTCTCTCCGTTAATGTTGATGTGCTTTTCGGATTTGTTGACACAAGAAGAATCTTTTTGTGCCCTTTTTTCAGCAATAGTTCAGTTGCGTTAACACAAGCCGAAAAATTGTCCGATGTTACAGACGGAATCAGAAGCCCCTTGGCATATCTGTCAACGGATACCAAAGGAAAATCTTTTACTGACAGTTCTACTAAGTTTTTAGTGAAGTCTCCGTGACAGTTTTGTATTATAATTCCCTGAACACCTATTTCAATTAGCTCATTTAAGACACGGCTTTCTGTTTTGTGGTTGTCAAAGCTTCGTTTTAAAATGATACTGTAACCGTGTTTCTGAGCGTTTTCTTCAATGCTTTTAATCAGGCGTTCACCGAATGAAGAATCAAAATCGCAGAGCACAAGTCCGATTAAATTGTTTTTTGTAACGGTTTTGTTTTCGTTTGATAATACAGTACCTTTACCGGGTATTCTTATTATCAATCCCTCTTCGGCAAGCTTTGTATATGCCTGTTTTGCCGTTATTCTGCTTACATTAAATTCTTGCTGCAAAGTTTTTTCCGTGGGTAAAAGTTTTCCGTTATCAAATTCCCCTGATAAAATTCTTCTTTTAAGCTCATTATATATTGTTTCGTAAAGTTTCATAGCTATCTCCTACGCTGAAATGATATATCATTTAACTTGAATTGTCAACAATAAGGTTAAGCTATTTTTGTTTATATTGTGAATTGAAAGAAATATCGAGTAAGTGTTATTGTTAATATATAATGTAATATAAATAAATGATATATCATTTTGGAGGCAATATGACGCTGAACGATAAAAGAATTTTTGACAATCCGGAAAGAGAGCAGATTGAACGCTTTTCCGATATGTTGTTTGATGAATCCTATACTTCTGTCGGCAAATTGAAGTGCAAGGCTTATGTAAGCAAAGAACCGCTTTCTTTTGATGAAAAGCTTAGCGGAAGAGCAATGGATTTGTGCGAAGGAGACAGATGGGCAGAGGATACATTTGACTGCGCATGGTTTCATATTATCGGAAGGCTTGATGAAAATATACCCCCAGAAAATGCAGTTTTGATACTCAATGTAGGCGGGGAAGGGCTGCTTTATGATAACGGCGGAAATATAGTTCAGAGTATAACTTGTTATTCTGCGGATTTCGGAGCAGGACTCGGCACTCCCGTAAAAAGAATAATTCCTCTCTATAAGAACTTAATGAAAGATGGCTTGATTGATTTTTGGATTGACTGCGGCGCAAACGATTTGTTCGGTTGTATGGAAAATGAATCAAGAGTAAAAGAACTCAGGGTAGCTGTTGTAAACAGAGAAGTGCGTGCGCTTGCTTTTGATGTTCAGGTTTTGCTCAGCGTTTACGATTTCGGAGAAGACGAAGAATTTTCAAGTGAGATTTACAAGGCTGTAAAAAATCTAATGGAGTGCAGATTCATTGATGAAAGCAATGCGCCAGAGTTAAGAAAAACATTAGCCCCGTTTCTTGCTGAGAAAAATGAGGATGAAAACACTTTTACTTATTCGGCGATAGGTCATGCGCATCTCGACTTGGCGTGGGAATGGCCCATAAGAGAAAGTATTAGAAAAGGTGCAAGAACATTTGCAACTCAAATGCGTAATATGGAGCTTTACGACGATTATATTTTCGGAGCTTCTCAGGCACAGCTTTATCTTTGGATGAAAGAGAATTATCCCCAAATATATGAAAAAGTAAAAGAACTTGCCAAAACGCCGAAATGGGATGTTCAAGGTGCTACTTGGGTAGAGCCTGATTCAAATTTAATCAGCGGCGAAAGTATGATTCGTCAGTTTTATTACGGCAAAAAATTCTTTAAAAAAGAATTTAATCAGGATATGGAAATATTCTGGGTGCCCGATAGTTTCGGCTATTCAGGATGTCTTCCTCAGATTATGAAACTTGCGGGGGTAAAATATTTTTTGACTCAGAAGATGAGCTGGAGCGTTTATAACAAATTCCCATACCACACTTTCAACTGGAAAGGAATTGACGGTACGGCTGTTCTTGCCCATATGCTTCCTGAGGATACTTATAATTCACCTATGCGTGGTGATTTACTTATAAAGGGTGAAAAAAATTATAAAGAGCGTAAAATCTCTGATATTTCAATGTGCCTTTTCGGCATAGGTGACGGAGGCGCAGGACCCGGCTACGAGCATATTGAAAGGGCTCACAGATACAAAAATCTTCGCAGTATGCCTAAGGTAAGATTTGAAAAGAGCATGGACTTTTTCAGCAGGCTTGATAACGGCACTGATTATCCCACATATTCGGGCGAGCTTTATTTGGAAAGACATCAGGGTACATATACTACAAGAGCAAAAAATAAATATTATAACCGCAAGTGCGAGATTGCAATGAAAAATTATGAAATGCTTGTGCCTTTGGCGGTTAAAGAAAATATAAGTCTTCCGATAAACAGAGAAAAAGTGGATAAAATCTGGCAGGAAATGCTGCTTTATCAGTTCCATGATATTCTTCCCGGATCTTCAATAAACCGAGTATATGATGAATGTGAGAAAAGATACGCTGTTATCTTAAACAAACTTGAAAACAGTGTTGATTATTTGATAAACAATCTTATAAATAAAAAGGCGGTTGTCAATTTTAACCCGTATTCATACGAAAAAGAGGTTGAATCAAACGGCGAGTGGTACAAGGTTGAGGTTCCTGCTCTTGGATATGCATACCTTAATGATGACAAGAAGCTTTCTGAATTTAATGCTGCGTGCGGATACAATTTCATTGAAAATGACAAGGTGCGTGTTGAATTTAAAGACGGATATATTTCATCGCTCATAAATAAAAAACTCGGGCGCAATTTCATTGCCGAAAACGAAGTTGCCGCAGTTATATCGCAATATGCTGATAACGGCGACTGCTGGGATATAGAAAACTGCCGCGCAGACTATATCTCAACAAGGCAGAACGCTGTGTGCACGGCATTTGCAACATACAGCAAAGGGGCAAAAGCAGGAGCAATAGCTCAATACAGAGTGAATGATTGTTATATAAAACAGGATTTTTATATCATTGATTCAGACGAAAATGTTTACTGCGACCTTGAAATGAATGTGAGCCAAAAGGCAAGTATGCTGAGGATTTCATTCCCTGTAAACATTAATACAAATGAGTGCAAATTTAATCTTCAGTTTGGGCATATTTCAAGACCTACCACTGAAAATAACAGCATAGAAACGGCACAGTTTGAAGTATCGGGTCAAAAATTTGTTGATATGTCAGAAAAAGATTTTGGTATATCTTTGATAAATGACTGTAAATACGGTTATCGTTGTAAACACGGCGTTATTGATTTGAATTTGGTAAGAAGCCCCAAGGGCGGGCCCGGAATCAATGTTGACCAGGGCGTTCATAAAGTTAAATATGCGTTGTTCACTCATTCAGGAGCTCTCTCGAGTGAAACATATAAACAGGCATATTTATTAAATAATCCTTTGAAGATAACAGATGGTGAGATTGCTGAAAATGCAGAAATTAACGAATGGTATTCAACGGATAACGATGCGATTGTTCTTGAAACGATAAAAAAAGCGGATGACGGGAACGGAATAATTGCCCGCTTTTATAATTCCAGCGAAAAAGAGCAGCAGGCAAATGTTGAAATCAAAGGATATAAAATTTCTGAGGCGGTTGATATTTTAGAAAACTCTATTGAAAGCAAAAAGGATGGCAAGATAACTCTTCACGGTTTTGGTTTGGTGAATATAAGATTTGCGGAATAAATAATCAGGGGGAAAATTTATGTTAAGCAATGAAGTCAAATCAGGGGTAAAGGATAAGAAATATTTGAAACCGTCTGAATTTATATCATACTTGGTAGCAGTATTTTTCTATACCAATATGACGGGTATGGTTGGCTCATACCGTAATGCGTATCTTGTTGATGTGCTTAAAATTACAGACGACCAAGCGTCTCTTTTCAATGTATTAACAAGCGTAATACCGTTTATACTTAATTTCTTTATAGCAATATATATTGACGGGCGTTCCGTTGGTAAAAAAGGTAAATTCAGACCGCTTGTTTTTCTTGCGGCAATACCTATGGGAATTTTGATTATGTTAAGCTTTTGGGCTCCCAAAGGGCTTACGGGTACGCTTCTTATGATTTATTTGGTTACAGTTGCAATTGCGTGGTCAGTAGCAACAAATTTCGGTAATCAGATAAACAGTATGGCGGCAGTTTTATCTCCGGAGTTGAAAGAGAGAGATACTATTATGTCGTTCAGAGGCATAGTTTCTGCTGTTGGCAATTCTGCTCCGCTTGTTATAGTTCTTGTTATTGCTCTTTTTGTAAAAGACGCAAATATGCAGTATATCATAGGCGCTGCGCTTTGCGGCGTAGTGGGCGTTTTAACAATGCTCTTCGGTATTAAAATGACAAGAGAACGAATTTCCTATGATAACGAAAAACAAAATCCCTTAAAAGGTTTTGCCAATGTTATCAAGAATAAATATGCTTGGGCGATAATAGTATCGGAATTTCTTAAAAACTTCAGAAACATTGCAACATATATGGGCGTTTTCCTTGCTGCCGCACTTCTCGGCAGTTCAAGCAAGTATTTGCTTTTCGGACTGCCAACCGGTATCGGCACAGCGGTAGGTATGCTTGTTATCAATTTCCTGCTCAAAAAATTCAATTCAAAAGTGCTTTATATAGCAAGCGGAATTTATTCAGTTATTATAAATACGGTTGCTTTCATAGTAGGATATATATACTTTAAATCTCCAAGTCCCGTGCTTCAGATATTGTTTATTATTTTCCTGTTTCTTATCGGTTTGCAGTTCGGCGCTTCAAATCTGCTTCCCACAATGTTTCAGGCAGATGTACTTGAAGATATTGAGTTTAAAACAGGTAAACGCCTTGATGCGTCCCTGCCGTTTGTCATCAATATAGGAACGATGATTTCAGGAACTATTGCAAGCGGTTTGGCGCCTAAAATTTTATATGGCAGTAATTCTATCTGCGGATATATTCAGGGCATGGAAGACGGCACGGGTCAAAGTATAAAAACAAAAATATGGATGCTGTTTTTCTACACAATTTTCCATGGAATTATGATGTTCCTCGCAGGTGTTCCGTTCTTCTTCTATAAGCTCACCGGAAAGACAAAAGAAGATGTTCATGCTGCTGTAATTGCACAGCGTGAAAGTATTTCCAAGCAAAACGCAGATGAAAATTAAGTTTTAAAGCAAGGATACATTATGAACGATTTGAAATTTTACTTGATAACGGATACTCATTTTTTCAAAAACTCTTTGGGCGCAAGGGGAGATGCGTATGATGATTTTATGCGTTTTGAGCAAAAATGCTTTGCGGAAACTCAGTCAATAAATATTTCTGTTTTCGACTGGCTGAAAAATGCCGATGAAGCAGACAGTGTTCTAATTGCGGGCGATTTAACATTCAACGGTGAAAAAGAAAGCCATCTTGAATTTATAAAATTACTCAATGAGCTTAAAGCGTCGGGAAAAAATGTTTATGTTGTAACAGCGGACCATGATTTTAAAAAAGACGGCGAGAGCTGTTTTGCCTTTGATGAAAACGGCCGTTCGTCACCTCAAAGCACAAAGCGTGAAGAGTTATATGATTTGTATTACGAATTTGGATTTAAAGACGCTTTGGCGGTAGACAAAAAGCATTTGTCTTATGTAAGCCAGATAGGAGAAGGCGTTAGATTATTAGCGCTTAATAATGACGGGGCTGATGACGGGCAAAGAAGATTTGATGAAGAACAGATAAAATGGATTAAAGAACAGGCGAAAAAAGCTCGTGAGGACGGTCAGATAATGTTTGCAATGAACCATTATCCGTTGTTACCCGGTCAGCCTATATTTTCCATAGTTCCTTCAGCCGTGCAAAAAGAAAGCGATGCTGTTACAACAATGCTTGCAGATGAGGGTGTGCATCTTGTTTTTACAGGCCATATGCATAACCAAAGCATAAATGAGAAAATAACAGACAGGGGCAACAAAATTTATGATGTCTGCACGGGTTCTATAATAGCCGACCCCGCAATTATTCGTCATGTAACGATTACTTCGGAAAATAAAGCAATAATAAAAAGTATTGAAACACCCGATTTTGAATGGGATACCAAAGGGAAAAGTTGTAAGCAGTATTTATCAGATTTGTTTGACTCTATGATTTTAAATATGCTTGATGATATGCAGTATAATCCCGAAAGGATACTTTCAAGATTCGGCGCCAGAGGAAGTAAAGGTTTATTTCCCGTTTTTAAGACGGTAGGTAAAATTATAAACAAAATCACTTTGGGCAGTGTTTGCAGATTGCTTTGGATAAAGTGCGATAAGTCTTTAAAGCATGAGCTTTTGAAAAATTACCTTGCTGAACTTGTAAGGGGCGTTTTTGAGGGAAATCAAACATTTGTAGAGGGAACTCCAAAGGGTGATGTTTTTATAAGCTTTCTAAAACGAATGAACCCCGTTTTCAGTAAAATTAATTTGAAAACGGTGGACGGTAAAAAAGCTGATTTGTTTGATATACTTAAAAATTCAGCAGGAAATTACGGCATTGATGATTATAATGCGGTGCTTGATTTAAACTGAATTATTATTTAGTCTATACGCATTATTAAGAAAGGCAATTAAATATAAGTGATACTATGGCAAAACATCCTAACCCTCAATTTATGAGAAAAAACTGGGTTAGCCTTGACGGCGAATGGGATTTCGGGTTTGAAAAAGCAAAGGCAGGATTCCGCTTTTCGTCAGATGAAACACGAGCATTGAAGATACATAATAAAAACAGTTATGGTTACAAAATAAATGTCCCGTTTTGTATTGAAAGCAGGCTGTCAAATATAGGGTATACTGATTTTGTTAATCTTGTATGGTACAGAAAAACAGTTGATATAAGAAAAAAAGGCAAAAGGGTTTTTCTTCATATCGGCGCCGCTGATTACCTCTCAACAATGCTTGTTAACTCTATACCCGTGGGCAGGCATAAAGGTGGTTACACTTCATTTTCTTTTGATATAACCGATTATGTAAAAGACGGTGACAATGAAATATTTATACTGTGCGAAGATAATGTAAAGTCCCCTCAGGTAATGAGAGGAAAGCAGAGTGAAAGAAGAGAAAGCCATGGCTGTGATTACACGAGAACCACAGGAATATGGCAGAGTGTTTATCTTGAGTATGTTCCTCAAAACTATGTTAAAAATTTCAGAATATACCCTGACAGTGTAAATTCAAGCGTGTCTGTATTCGCTGAATTTGAGGGAACAGGAGATTTTATATGCGAAGCATTTTATGACGGAAAATGCGTTGGAAAAGCATATAAAAAAGGCGTATATTCAAGCTGTGTAGTTCAGATTGATTTAGAGGAACTTCATCTTTGGGAAATCTCAAACGGCAGACTGTACGATTTAAAGATAAAATTCTCAGACGATGAGGTAGAATCATATTTCGGACTTCGCAATGTAAGACTTGAAGGATATAAATTCTTAATTAACGGCAAAAGTGTTTTTCAAAGGCTTGTTCTTGACCAGGGCTTTTATCCAGACGGAATTTATACACCGAAAAATGATGAAGAAATTTGCAAAGATATAAATCTGTCAAAAAGCTTGGGTTTTAACGGCGCAAGGCTTCATCAAAAGGTGTTTGACCCTCGTTTTCTGTATTGGTGCGATAAGCTGGGCTATATAGTTTGGGGCGAATACGCAAGCTGGGGCTTTGACCATTCCTCTCCGAAATCGGTTGAAATTTTTCTGTCAGAATGGAAAGAGGTATTGGAGCGTGATTTTAATCATCCTTCAATAATCGGCTGGTGTCCTTTTAACGAAACATGGAATTACAGGGGACGAAAACAATTTGACCCATTGTTAGCGACAGTTTATGATTATACCAAAACTGTTGATTCCACACGCCCATGTATAGATACAAGCGGAAATTTCCATGTTAAAACAGATATATATGATGTTCATGATTACAGCTATGATGTGGATTTCTTTAGAAACAATTACAACAAATTAGTTTCTGAAAATGTTTTATATGAACATGTGCTTAACGATAACCCCGGACGGCAGAAATATAACGGACAGCCCGTATTTGTCAGCGAATACGGCGGAATAAAATGGGAGTCTGACAAAAGCCACAAAGCATGGGGATACGGTGTTGATGTTAAAACAGAAGATGAACTTGCCGAACGCTATTGCGGATTAACCGAAGTGCTGATGAGTAATGAAAAAATGTTTGGTTTTTGTTATACTCAGCTTTATGATATTGAGCAGGAGCAAAACGGTCTTTTTACATATACAAGGGAAAAGAAATTTTCAGACAGCGTATATGATAAAATCAAAAATACAAATTTAAAGCCTGCCGCAATAGAAAAAGAATAATTTATAATATAAATGTATATAAAAATCCCCCTGTGGTAGTTGTTTGATCTACCTCAGGGGGATTTGCTCTATTAATTATAAATTAATATCTCGCATTAATTTATTTTAATTGCCGTAATTGTTAAAAAACATTAATCAAAAATCGAATCACGGTCATAATCAAGAATTTTGCCGCTAAGAGCGTCTATTTCATAATCATATTCAGTAGTACCGCTGATAAATTCTATTTCGTATTTCCAAATGCCGTCATCATTTTCAAGCTTTGCTTTGATGAATTTAACATCGCTTTCGTTTTTGCCCGCATTTGAAAGGGCAACAGATTTTGCCTTGTCAATTCCTATATATTTTGAATTTGACGGCTGAGTTGTTGTTTGCGTGTTGGCAGAGTTATTGTTTCTGTTTTCTTTGTCATAAGAAATAACATCGCCGCTTGTGCTTATGTCATACTCATACTTATATGAGCTGTCATAAAACTCTATATCATAATGCTTTCTGCCGTCGTCATAATCGGTATAAGCTTTTGTGAATGTTACGGAATCTGCGCTCAATCCTGCCTTTTTCAAAGCTATGCTCTTTGCCTCGTCTAAAGAAATTTCGCCTGACTGAGCAGTTTCATTATTTGCGTTATTGTTATTATTAGTGTTGGTTTGCTCGTTATTTGCCTGAGCGGTGGTTTCCTCTACCGCTGTTGTAGTTTCGGCTGTTTGAGTTACGGCAGGCTGAGAAGTTTTTCCGGTTTCATCAATATCTTTATCCTTTTTTATAACTGTACCGTCAGCAGCCTTGATTTCATAATCAAATTCAAGTCCGTTTGCCAAAAATTCAACATCATATACAAATCTTCCGTCCTCAAAAGACATTTTTGCCTTTGTGATTATTGTATCCTCTTCTGTTACGCCTGCGTCCTCCATTGCAATAACAATTGCCTTGTCTATTCCTATGGAGTTTTTCTTTACAACATCGTAGCCGTAAGCAACAGAGCCTGCTCCTATTGCGGCAACTGCAACAACAATGCTTACGATTAAAATAATCATTTTCTTCTTTTTAGTCATATTGAATTCCTCCTTATCTTTTTGTCAAGCTAATATTAGCATATGAAGATTAAAGGAAGATTAAAAGAAAAAACTTTTTTGAAATTTTTATTGATTATTCTCACAGGGCATTTCAAACACAAAAACACTGCCGTTTGAATCTGATTTTTCAAGTGTAAGCGATCCGTTGTGAAGCTGGGCTATGCGGCGTGCCATAGGTAGTCCGAGACCCAATCCAAAGTTGGAATCGGACGATGTGCGGGAAGAATCACCTCTGTAAAAGCGGTTTAAGATTTTATCCTGCATTTCGGGTGCAATTCCTATTCCGTCATCGGAAACAGAAAGACGGATATTATTTTCATTATTAATAAGCTCAACGCTAATATGTCCGTTTTCTTTTCCGTAGCGATATGCGTTTGTAATAAGATTTTCAATAAGGCTTGAAAGAAGATTGTAGTTTCCGTTAACAAAAATATTTTTCTCAACATTATAATCAAGCGAAATGCCTTTTTCACAGCGGATTGATTGTTCCTGAGAAAGATTTTCAACAAGCTCAGAAAAATTCAGCTTTTCTTTGTGCGGCAGCTGCTGTGCTCTCTCAAGGCGTGAAAATGAAAGCATTTCATCAATAATTGATTTCATTCTCAAACTCTGACGGTGAACAACTCCGAATGCCTGCCTGTACTCTTCTTCATTGCAGGGTTCTTCAAGAGCAAGTTCGCTTTGCGCAAGAATAGTTGTTACGGGCGTCCTCAACTCGTGAGAAATGTCGGAGGTGAACTGCTTTTCATCTTCAAATGATTTTTCAAGTCTTGAAAACATTTTGTTAAATGTGTCTGCAAGTCTGTGAAGTTCGTCCTGCCCGTCGCCAAGCTGAATGCGGCTTGACAAATCATCGCCGTCATTTATTTTTTCTGCCGCGTCTATCATATCATTGATAGGATGCAGGAATTTTTTTGCCAAAAGATAACCGCCTATAATTGTAAGTAAGGCAAGAAACGGTAAAACAAGCAGATACAAATTTGAAATTCTTGTCAAAGCGGTTTGGTTTGCGTTCTCGTTTACAACGCCCTGAAGTATTAAACCATCCAGTCCGTCACCTTCAAGCTGAACGCAGTAAACATAATATTTTTCTCCGTCTGATTTGTAACTTTCAACTTCGCCGTTATAAATCAGGGGGGCGTCTTTGATAAGTTGGCCGTAAAGCAGATTGCCTTTACTGTCAAAAAGGGCGGTATAAATGCCGTCATTCTCATCAAGAAAGTCATCATCTATTTCAAGATAACCGCCGTTATAGATTACGAACTGGTCTCCGTATTCCTGCTCGTTGTATTCTTCATCTGTAAAATATTCTATCTCCTGCGAATTAGCTTTTACAAGATTAACAAGGCTTTCTTTTACATCGGTATGCAAAACAGATGTAGAAATAATGAAAAGAAGGGCAAACATTGTTATGCAGATAAAAGCAATGAGAGCCGAAAACCAAAGAGTGATTTTTGCCCTTATAGTAACAGGTTTCAGTTTCATTTTTCTTCCCTCAGAACATAGCCGCTTCCTCTCACCGTGTGAATGAGGCGGCTGTCAAACCCTTCGTCTATTTTTTTGCGCAGATATCGGATATAAACATCAACAACATTGGTTCCGCCCTCGCGGTCGAAATTGTAAATGTTGTTTTCTATTTGCTCTCTGCTGAGAACACGCCCCTTGTTTTTAATCATATATTCAAGAAGCGCAAACTCCTTTGATGAAAGTGTAATAGTTTTATCACCGCGCTTTACAAGTTTTGCAGATATATCAACCGTGAGGTCGCCTGCCGTAAACACATTGCTCACAACGCCTGTTGAGGTGCGTGTCATCGCCCTTATGCGAGCCATAAGTTCTGCAAAAGAAAACGGTTTTACAAGATAATCATTTGCGCCTATATCAAGCCCCTGAACTCTGTCCTCAATAGAATCCCTTGCAGTCAAAAACAGCACGGGAGCTTTGCCGCCGCTTTTTCTGTATTTTTCAACCACCTTGAAGCCGTCTAATTTCGGCATCATCACATCCATGATAACAGCGTCATATTCTGCCTGTTCAAGATAATAAAGTGCGTCCTCGCCGTCAAAGCAGCAGTCTGCGCTGTATCCCTCGTTTTCCATTTTCTTTTTAAGAATGGCGTTCAGGTCTCTTTCGTCTTCTGCAATCAATATCCTCATATCTGCCTCGTAAATATTAATAATGTATATATTAAACTAAACGGCTCCGATTTTTATCAGCGCCGATTTTTTATTATTCGTCAATTTTTAATATAACTGTGAAGCGAGTGCCTTTTTCGGGTTTGCTGTCAACCATTATCTTTCCGTCGTATATGTCGATAATTCTTTTTACAAGCGAAAGACCCAGTCCGTTTCCGCCGCTGTGGCGTGAAGTGTCCGCCTGATAAAACTTTTCAAATATGTGCGTTAATGTTTCCTGTGACATACCTATTCCGTAATCACGAATTTTTACAACGGCATGACCGTCAATCACCTTTGCAGAAATATCAATATTTGAATTATTGTTTGAAAATTTTACGGCGTTTGAAATAATGTTATTCCAAACATGGTATAAAACAGCTTGGTTTGCGTTTATTTCAATTTTATCAAGATTAAGATTGAAGCATATGTTTTTCTTGCGGCTTTTTTCTTCCAAAAACAATACGGCTTTTCTTATCTGTTCGTCAAGTCGATACCATTTTTTATTGTCAGCAATCTGTTGATTTTCAAATTTAGTGATAATAAGAATGTTTTCAACAAGTTCTGTAAGGTGTTTTGTATTGCTGATTATTTTATCTGCAAATCCTATTTCGCTGTCTGTTAAATTCGGGTTGTCTTTAAGTAAAAGCGCATATCCCTCTATAGCGGAGAGGGGAGTTTTAATTTCGTGGGATACATTTGAAACAAAATCTGTCTGAAGCATTTCAACGGATTTAAGATGCTTTGTCATTGTGTTGAAATTGTCTATTGCGTTATTTATGAATTTGAAACTCCTTTGGCGTTTTACAACAACTGAGTAATCGCCCTTTGCAACTCTTTCTGACGCTTCCATTACATTATATATGGGGCGCACGATGAGTCTGCTCAAAATCAACATATAAAATGAACTTATAAACAGGTTAACGATGAAAAACAGCAGAAGCATCATACCCATCGACGAAAAGTCGAATGCGTTAAACGATATTGTAATCTTGAAATTGATAAATTCTTCGATAATCCAATAAAGCACAAGCGTAGTGGCAGAAGATACGCTTAATGTAAACCCCAAGATAAGAAAAATAATAAATATCTCTTTACCGGTGTAGCGTTTCATTTTATCCATTTTTCTTTACCGCCTTATATCCCAATCCTCTGATTGTAACTATTTCAAAATCATTGTTGTTTTTAAATTTTTCTCTTAAACGGTTGATGTGAACATTAACTGTTTTTTCGTCTGATTCGTTGTCAAATCCCCATATCTCATCCATTAACTGCTGCCTTGTAAATATTTTGTTGGGGTAGCATAAAAGCTTGTACAGCAAATAAAATTCCTTTTGCGGAAGCAGTATTTCATTACCGTTGCTTGTTACTGTTAAAGCGTCATAATCAAGCACGGTGTTACCTATTACAAGCTCTTTGTCATTTGCTATTTTAGCTCTTCTTAGCAGTGCTTTTATTCTGAGATTTAGTTCGTCATAATTTATAGGCTTTACAAGATAATCATCTGCGCCGAGAGTAAAGCCTTTTTCCATATCAACAAATGCAGATTTTGCCGTTGTCACTATAATCGGAAAATCATAATTGTGGCGTTTAATAAGGTCTATAAATTCATATCCGTCCATTTCAGGCATCATCAAATCCAAAACGCACAAATCTATATAATTGCTCTCAATCTTGCCAAGAGCTTCGCTTCCGTTTTCAGCGGGTATAACATTGTAACCTTTTCTTGTTAAAAACAAGCAGGTGATTTCAAGCAGGTCTCTATGGTCCTCTACAACTAAAATATTAAACATTATTATCAGTTCCCCTCAAATATAACATTATCGGCAAACCCCGCCAATAAATTATAAATTCATTATACATAAATATTATTCTAAAGTAAACTCAATGTAAACAAATTCAGTTCATATTTACTTTTGGGTTAATATCGGCTTAATCAAGAGTTTATGTTAATATTTTAACATAGTGACGGATTTTATATTGGATGTTTTGTTTCAATTTGCAAATATCCAATTAGGAGGGGTAATATGAAGCTATCAAAAAAACTTCTGAGCGTGTTCCTCGCTCTGCTTATTGTCTTGTCCTCAGTATCGGCAGGATTAACGGCGTTTGCGCAGGAAAGCAACGAAGACAGAGCTTATGACGGGCTTGACGCTAATTATTTGTCACTCGCTTATGCTCTGACAAAAGAATATGTTACCAAAGCTGAGTATACGGTTGAGGACAGAAATGTTACTGTGACCGATAACGAAAGCGGCGACATATACGCAGCGGCAAAGGCGTTTTTTGATATTTTTTCTTCTATGGACTATCAGAAAAACCCTGCAACCAATCAATCAAATCTCGTAAACTTCTCTAACACTATTTCAGAAACTCTGAAAAAAGAGATGGGCAGTGATTATACTGATGAGATGGCAACGGTTGTAACGAAGTATCTGAACGGTCTCGGAAGTAGCGCCAATGCTAATAAGGCGGCGGAATACGGGATTACAATCAACTATCCCGCAGATTCGTATTTGTGCAAATACGACAGCCCTGCCGATATGCCTGAGAGTATTCCGTCATCTGCAAGATTCTCTTATACGGTAACAAGCAAAGGCTTAATTTGGGTAAGTTATCCGTGCAGCGAGATAAAGCAGAACGATGAGTTTACTTATGATACTGAGTCGCCAAAGGCAATAAAGTCTTACAGCGAGTTGTTCAGCAAAGATATTCTAGCTACGGCTTATGACAAGCTTAATTCCGAAACGGCAAATAATATTGCGCAAAACGGACAGGCGGCTATAGACGGCGTTTCAAAACTTTCAGAAACTGTTTATAAGCATTTCTTTGATTATGAAATTTCAAAGGCTCAAAGCTATCTTGACGGACTTCTTAAAAGCCTTGTAAAAGAATACAGAGATATCGTTTCAAAATTAAACGACCTCTGCGGCGGAAAAGATAAAGAGGATTTTGACCTTGCGTCTCTTGAACCTGTAAAGGAACTTCTTGATTCTGCCGAAAAGCTTTATGAATCTTATAATCAGACTCAAAAAGATGAAGTGAAAGCCGAATATGAAAGCTTTGAAAAATTAAAACAGCTTTATACGGATTCTATAAATTACAATGCTAAAAGAGAATATATTAACATTGTTACCCCGTTGGAAAAATATGCGGGTGAATATGATATTCAGAAAAGCGAACTCACCTCAATAAAAGAACAGCTTGATAAAGCCGGCGCAATGTACGCTAAATTTGTCGGTGAAGTAACTGATGAACAGGTGCTTGCCTGCAAAGCCGTTTTTGATGAGGTAACAAAAAAATATGAGAGCGCTGTTGAAAAATTCGAGCTTGAAGAGTACAACCAAAAAATTAATACTCTTGCAGGATTGTTTAGCAGTTCCGTTCTTTCTTCCATAACATCAAACGAGGTAACAGACACGGCAAATAAAGATATAACTTCTGCAATGGAGGCTTATTCTTTTGCCGCTCAGTTCCTTAACAGAAAAGATTCTTCAGCTTATTCAGACAGCGCAAAGATAGCTGCTAAAATAAGCGAAGACTTAAAAGCTGTTATGGGCGATGGATATACAACATATAATGTTAATCAAATCATAACTGAGTTTATGGGCGGCGGCGCACTCTCAGAAAGCAACTATAATAAGACATTTACTGTTATACCTTATTATATGGGTGCATATAAGAGCGTTGCCGAAATTCCTCAGAACATTGACTTTGAGGTTACTGTTTATACATATAACCACACAGCCGCAGACGGAAATTATGTTTTCAGCGGCATTACAAAGTCTGCGGAAAACAGAAATGACGAAACAGCTTATGTTGTTTTCAATGAGTTTGAAAGAGTATTCTCTGACAGCCTTTTCGCAACTGATTTTTCAAAACTGACAGTTGCAAAACTTGCTGAAATAAGAACAAACGCTGAAAAGGCATTTCGGCTTATGATGCTAATACGGTGAAAGCGCTTCTCGGTCAGCGTGCAGAAAATGCAAAGGGCATAACTGCTAAGTGCGACGAGAATATGGCGGTTGTATTTGCAAATTCAGTGGACAAGCTTGTTAAAGACTTTGACGGCAAGGAGCTTGATTCTGCTCAGATTAAAGCGTTTATTGACAGATGCGCAGCTATTGAAGCAGACTATGCTATCCTTTCAGCCCCCGCAAAGGAAAATGAGGTTGTTACAGGCGCTTATAAATCATTTGAAGATTTAAAGGCAAAGTTTCAGGATAATGTTGACGATTTCAATGCTAAGGAATTTATGAAACACGCTTTGGAATTTGTAAATAAGTATCCCGAAGAGAAAATGACTTATGAAATCAACGAGCAGTTTGCCGCAGATTTAAAAGTTATTTTAGATGAATATACTTCTCTCAGTGAAAAATCTAAATCAGTGAAAGAAGTAGCAGACTGCTTTACTTTGATTGAAATGACAAGCCAAAAGATGGAAGCAGTTGTTCAGAAACATTATTATGATTCATTCCTTTCAACTGCTGAAAACCGTCTCAAAGGATATTATACCGATAACAACGGCACGGCTGAAATAGTTGATTTTGATATTTTCGGCGTTGCAAATGTTAAAGGCGTAATAAGAGATGTAAACGCAGCTTACAATCTTCTTAACGAAGACTATAAACAGGACTCAAAAGTTCAGTATTATATGGATATTGTTACAAAGCTTCAAAACAAAGTAAATGAGCTTGTAGGCAATCCGAAATTTGAAAAGTTTGAAGTTGAGTATCCTGAAAATGTTACAAGCGAGCAGGTTGAGGATATACTCAATAAGCTTGACGGTGTTTTGAACGGACCTGCAATCGAGCAGGCGCTCGGCAAACCGCTTGACGAATATGTAATGGACCTTGCAAGCAACGCCTTGTTCAAGGACGAAACAATAAATGCTGCTTTGGCGGCGCTTTATCCGCAGATTGAAAACGCAGTTAAGGATTATAAGAATTATCTCGGACTTGTAGGTCTTTATGTAACTCCTAAAACCGTTTCAGAAAGAACTGCAATGGACGAATATCCGACTGCACAGAAAGTTCTTAAAGCAGCAGGCGATGACTGGAACAATGTTAAATGGGAAGAGTGTAACTGGGTTAAGGCAGACGGAACAAAGGTTACCGATGTTGAAAGCTTCTGTAATGCTCTCGGCGCAGGTCTTCAGGGTATAAACAATGCACTTAAGGCGCTCCTTACAGGAGATAGTATTAAGGCTCTCGGCTTTATCACAATTATTTCAGGTAACGAAGGTTATAATAAGGATATTCTTCCTCTTCTTGAAGTGCTCGGTTGTGAAACAGTACCCACAGCTACTTTCAAGTCACGCAATAACCTTGCGGCAAATATGCTCAAGGATATTCTTGTTCCTCTTTTCAACAGAGTTCAGGAACTTCTCAAAGAAAAAACCGCAACTCAGATAGTTGAAATGCTCCCCGATATCTCATATGTAATGGCTTATGACTTGCTCAAAAAAGGCGTTGCCGATTTGGCTTCTCCTCTTGCAAGTTTCGGCTTTGACGCAAATAAGCTTCTTGCTGATACAGGTATCGATTTAGGCGATGTTATGGGTCTTATCAACAAGGCTATAGCAAGCACAGGATTTGTTCTTCCCGAAATCAACTGGGCTGAATTTGCAGGTATAGGCGAATGGCAGACAGATTATCCGAGCAACCGTACAGCAGGTGTGAGAAATCATATCAACGGCAACAACGCAGATGTAACCGTTCAGCTCGTTTACTATGTTATCGGCGCACTCAAAGCAAATGAGGACGCTATAAAGAAACTTGCCGGAAACGGCTCAAATATGGTGGTAAACATTATTCTCAGCACCGTTTTCAAGTGTGAGGATAAAAAGATTGCTCAGGCATTGTTCACAATGCTCACTCCTTATGATACTCCTGACTATGTATGGAATATGGACTGGACAAAAACAAATGTTAATTATCCGTCCTCTTATTCTTCAAAAGATGTTGAAAAACTTGTAGATATTCTTTCCGATATCGCAACAAATGTTATTTCAATGCTCATTGACGGTTCGCTCAGCGATAAGCTTTCAAGCAGTGTTTATAACGGCGATATCATAACTAAGTTATTTACCTCCGTTTACTCCGCTCTCGGGGATGAGACAGTTCTCAAAGTCCTTTCGATGGTTACGGTTACCGATGCAGACGGTAAAACATATAAAATTGATGTTTCCAAAGAAGCATTGGTAACTGCCCTTGAAAAGGATTATCCCAAGGCGGCAAAAGCGGTTAAAAAAGCAGAAACAATAAAAGACGCTGAAATTCCTGCAGACGCATGGAATGTAAAAGACGCAGAATCTTTTGCAAAAGCATTATCTACAGCGCTCAGCCCGTTTGACAGTGTTATTACTTTGCTCCTTGCAGGAAAAGGAATGACTGTTGATGTTGCAGGCACTACTGTAATAAAAGGTGCAAACGGATATAACAATGCCGTTAAGCCTTTACTTGACGCATTGTCCGCAAAGGCGCTTTCAGTTTCTGATTTCAATGCGCAGGCAAAGGAAAACCCGTCATCAGCGCTTTACAATATTGTTCTTCCATTGCTCGGTGTAGCTGACACCGTAGCGGCAGACCCTGTAAACGCTTTGGTTGAAATTGCTCCCAAAGCGGCGCTCTTTATTGATAACGGCGGTATCCAGACAGCAATTGAACAGCTTCTTGCTCCACTCAACAATGTTCTCGGAGCAGTTGCAATAATTGCAGGTAAAGACAATATTTACGAATGGCTCGTAGGCGATGTTCTCAGCCTCTTTGTAGGAGTTAAACTCGACTGGAATAATCTTCAAAATCAGATTGTTCCGATTTTAAACGAAAAGCTTCTCAAAAACCTCAATATTAAGGGAACAAAAGTTTCTCTTGAACTCCCGAATATTGATTGGTCACTGATTGCAGGATGCACAACATCTGCAAACGGACAGACCGTAAAGGCGGACAGCGCAGTTACAATTCTTAAATATCTTTGGAAAACAGTTCAGACAAACAAAGATGAAATTTCAGGCCTTATCAAAAACCTTGCAGGTGAACAGACATACAAGACACTTTCACCTTACCTTGATAAGCTGTTTGCAATAAGCGGCGACAAGGCGATAGAAGTACTTGTTAATGTCACAAAAGGACTTGACGCTTCATCATTCAAGGCTGACTGGTCATTCCTTTACAGAAATTATACTCCGACAACTGTAAAATACCCGAGCGGCGTTTCACAGAGTGATATGGAAAATGTTGTAAACATTCTTTCAGTTGCGCTCAACAACGCACTTTCATCGCTTCTTGATATTTCGCTCAGCGGAGCTTTGTCGGATACTATTTATAAAAACAGCGTTATTAATTCAATAGCAAAAGCTATTTATTCAATTACAGCAAATAATACCGTAGTAACTGTATTTAATTTACTCGGTATTGATGCTTCAACTGGTGCAGTTGCAAAATCACTTCAGAAAGATTATCCAAACATTGCTAAAGCAATTTCTGCTTCATCATCACTCGCAAGTGTAAACACAAGCGTTTTTGATTGGCAGGTTAAGGATAAAAACAGCTTTATCAAAGCATTGGTTGCAGTTTTAAGACCGTTTAACGACGCACTTAATCTGTTGTTGAACAGCGGAGAAATCAGTATTGCCGGGGTTGTGGGATTTACTGGTGCAAACGGTTATGAAAATGCCGTTAAGCCTATTCTTGATGTTCTCGGCTGCAACTCAATGTCTGTTTCGGATTACCGAAAGGCAGCGCAGAATAATGCAGATAATCTTTTAATTAATATTCTTGACCTGCTTCTTACAAGAGTGGATAAAATGCTTTCAGACCCCGTAAATGAAATTACCAAGGTATTGCCTGCGGTTTCAAACTTCATTGATAAAGGCGGAGTTCAGAAAGCGGTAGAAAACTTAATCTATCCCGTATCAAATCTAGTAAGCCCCGTTCTTTCGGTTGTTACAGATGAAAGCGTTATGGATTTCATTTTGGGTCTTCTCAAGGTTGATATAGACTGGAATAATCTTCAAAGTGAAGTCATTCCGCTTCTAAATAATAAACTTTTGAACGATATAACAATCAAATCCAAAAATGTTGCAATTAAGCTTCCCAATATCGACTGGGGCGCAGTTGC
The DNA here is from genome assembly GCA_900540305.1 of uncultured Oscillospiraceae bacterium. Taxonomy (GTDB): domain Bacteria; phylum Bacillota; class Clostridia; order Oscillospirales; family Acutalibacteraceae; genus Eubacterium_R. The sequence continues at coordinate 22,705 of UQFL01000005.1, forward strand.
AGGATGCGGAAAGTTGAGCTCAAATTCAATTCAAGCGGACAAGGGCGCACAGTTTATGCTTCTTGTAAACTATGTGTTCAAAGCGCTTGAAATGAACAAGTCAACTGTTATTTCGCTCATTGGTTCAAATCAAACTGTATCGCAGATAGTAAACAATATTATCGCTTGCGGTCCTGACGGATTTGTAAAGATTCTTGTAAACATTCTGCTCAGAATGCAGACATTTGATAATGTTAAGTGGAATTTCAAGAACTTAAATAAAACAAGCGTTGTTTACACCAAGAATTATAATGAGGAAGATTACGCAAACGCACTCACTATGGTTGACCCGATGATCAACAATATGCTTGTGGACTTTGCGGGTAATTCCCTCAAACCGTTTGTAGCAGAAATGCTCTATACAAACAATATAGTAAACAAACTTGCTGAACTTATCTACACAAACATTTCAAATCTTGATATAGGTATTGATATTAACACTGTGCTTTCAGCGGCAGGCGTTGATATTTCAACTAAGGGCGTTGCCGCAAGCATCAGCGATTACAGCGCAGCGTCAAAGGAAATCAAGAAATACAGCAGCTGGAAGAATGTTGATTTCAGCAAGATTAACTGGGGCTTTAAGGACGGAGACAGAAAAGGTTTTGTAAACGCACTTTCAGCAGTTTTAAGACCTCTCTATCCCGTATTGAGAGCAGTGCTTTCAGGCGAGGACCTTGTTGTTCTCGGCTCAATCGCAATCAAGGGCGGAAACGGATATAACACAGCCGTTATCCCTGTACTTGAAGCTCTCGGCGTAGATGAAGACGCACTTGTTTCACCGTCAAAATACGCTAAGGAAGCTGATTCAGATAAGCTTATTACAAACATTATCAATCCGCTTCTTGACAGAGTAGAGCAGATTCTTGATTCACCCGTAGTTGTGCTTACACAGACACTTCCGAATGTTGCATATTTCATTCATAACGGCGGTATCAAGGCAAGCGCAGATAATCTTCTTGCTCCCGTTACTAATATCCTTAAAGAGATAGACCCGATTTATTCAGTTAATATTGATTTGTCTTCTCTTGAAAATCCGAATCTTGCAGATTTGGTAAACGGTATTCTTGACGGAGTTAAAATAGACGGCAAACCGCTTGAAATCAAGCTGAGCAATATAGACCTTGAAAAACTTGCAGGTATAGGCAGCGTTGTAAATTATAAATCAATGCGCACCTATAACGGCGAGAGAATGGACGCAAAGAGAGTTGAAGCTGATACAACAGCTGTATTCATCAGCACATTGAGATATCTTGTATCAAATATTAAGACTAATCTTGACGCTATCAACAGCCTTCTTGCAAGATTCAACTTGCCTGAAAATGTTCTCAGCATCATAAATCAGGTTCTTTCAGCCCTCGTATCATCAGATGTTGACGATGTTATCGAAATGCTTATGGACCTTTTGTTCGGCGGCTCAGGAGATAGTGCTGCTGTGACTGCAGAAGAGACAAACGCAAGCTCAGACCCGTTCAAGCTTGGTAATTTCTATTGGGCATACTGGGTAACACTTGCAGGTGTAACGCTTCTTGTTTGCGCAATTCTGTATTTGATTTCAAGAAAGTTAAAAAAGAAAAATGAAAATCTTTTGCTTGAAGATATAAACTCACAGGAGGAAATCTTATGAAAAAAGCTTTTAAAATAATTTCTATAATCCTTGTAGTTTGTATAGTTGTGAGCGGCGTTGTTTTCGGCGTTTTGAAAAAAGAGGAAATAAACTATTTTTACAGCGCAATGCATAATGCTTCCGTTGCTTTGAGCGACGGGAGCTGGAAAGACGCCGGAAAAACTGACGGCGGTAACGATGCTCAAGTTGAAAGCGCTTTTGTTGCAGGCAAATACGGCGGAATAGAATTTAAAACCGCTGAAGATGTCGTAAATTATTATGTTGATGCATATAACAAAACAAAGGCTAAAACAGCAAGCTATATTGACGATCAGGGCGCACAGCAGACTTACTATGCTATGCTCGGTACTGAGGAACTTAAAATAAATAATGTACTCGTTGAGGGTAAGGAAAATTCAATTATCAACGGACTTGTTCCGAGTATTATTGACAGCCTTTTCAGCCCCAATGTTTACGGACTTCCTCCGTGTGCCAACAGAGACCCCTCACAGGATATTGATGAAAACGGAGAATCTATGCAGACTTCAAGATTGACTGCTGAGGACATCAAGAACTGCTCCGTAAAGGACAACGGAGACGGTACTATTACAGTTACGCTTGTTCCTAACGATGTTCAGATGAGCCATAAGGGACTTGACGCACAGGGTAAAGTTTTCAATACTCTTGGCGCTATTGATAAAACTGTTGATTCAATCTCTGTTCTTTCATGGGCAAGCGGAACAACAGCTGATAACTGCAGCGTTCTTTACAGCAAAGGCACGGCAGTTGCAAAGATTGACACCGCAAGCGGTGAAATAGTTGAGGCAGATTATACTGCTAATATTGATATTAGTGTTCAGCACGCAAATGTAGCCATCCTCCAAGATAAAAATGCGTCGCTCAACATTACATATAAACAGCACTTCCCCGCAGACGACCAGTATTTGATGGATTCAAGGGGAATCAAAAAAGGTTAATTCTGATTGAATATACCGTTCAACAGAACCCCCCGCCGAAGTAATTCGGCGGGGGTTTTTCTTGTGCTTATTAAATTTTGAAAATTAGTCCTTAAACAATAATTGATAATGTGTTGCAATCTAGAAAGCGTTGCAGTTTTCTGCCAAAGCCTTTTTGAATAATTCACGGCTTTCTTCCTTTTTACCTAAACCGTATAATCCGAGTGCTTTCATAAATAAACAGTGAAGTCTGTTCTTTTTATTTAAATCCTCTTCAAATACAAGCAAATCGGGCAGAGAAACGGCAAAATAATCGATTTTGACATCATCATCTATATGTGTGTCGGAATAATCAATAAGCTTGTTAAAGCGGTTTTGTGCTTCTTTTTCATCGCCAAGTTTTAAGAGCGCCATTCCCTGATAGAAAATCGTTTCGGGCGGCTGGTCATTATAGTACATCGCAGACGCAGGCTCGCTTATTCCCACAGACGCTTTTATGAAACATTCTTTTGCAAACTCATTTTTGCCGTCCTTTTCATAAACGCAGCCAAGATAATAGTTCTGTCTGTTTTCCTGTGCTCCGTAAAGTTTGCCCTCTCCGAGGTTGTGGGGATATTCAAAGGTTGAAAGCAAATAGTTTTCATCACTGTTTTTAACGCCGAGCGCAATATTTGAAAACAGATACTGCTCGGGCACTTTGCCTTCACCGCCCTCCCATGGGTGAAATTTGCGCTCTGAAATGAGTTTGAGTGCGCTTTCGTATGACTGAGTGAGATTAAGAAGGGCAATGTATTCCAAATACAAATCGTCACGCTCAGCCACTGTATCAATGCGCTTTTTCAAAAATTCAAGTCTTTCTGAGGGTGAAATGTCCATTCTCTTTTTGAGCAGGTCAAGCTCATAAAGCACTCTCGCATCGCTCTCGTCCATTGAATAAGCTTTTTCAAGAGTTTCAAGCGCTTTCTTTTCGTCTTTCAATACATTGTAATAGAGAAGTGACAAGTTACGATAAGGTGTTCCAAAATCACAGCCGAGTTCAACCGATTTTTCAAAGCATTTAACTGCATCGTTATGGCGCTCTTTGTCATAATAAAGATTGCCGAGATAATACGGCGCTTTGAAATCTTTGCTGTTATTTTCAATAGCAAATTCAAGTACGGCTATATCCTCAATTCTGTTCGGGAAACAGCAGTACGGGTCGTCTGAAAATGCTTTTTCAAGATGCTCTGAGTAATCTTTTCCAGCCTTATATGAATAGTAAGCTTTGTAATAATCTACCATCGGGAAGCTGTCTTTCGCCATATCAAGAAGTTTAATGGCGTCAGAATAAAAGCCTGCAGCGGCAAATTCAAGAGAAACATCAATGAGCATATTTGAGTTAGTTATATGCTTTGAAATATCGTTTTTGCAAAGATAAAGAGCACCGATATTAAGGCTGTCAAGTGAAAGCGCGTATTTTGCGTTTACAACATATTCTCTTGAGAGCGCTTTTAAAAGCATCGTTTTAAGGTTGAGAGCGCTGAAATTGTGGGCATTGTATATTAAACACTGCTGTGCATATTCAAGCGCCTGTGTGTAGTCGCCTTTTTTGGAGCAGATAAGAGCCATATAAAAGAATGAATTACTCTTTGTTTCAGCGTTCCATACTGCCTTGTAAAATGCGTCATACGCCTCTTCATATCTTTCCTGAATGAACAGGGAAAGACCGAGATTGAAATATATTTCTCCGTTAATCGGGTTGGGATTTGAGCGTGTCTGCTTTTCAATTGCAGTTCTGAAATACTGCTCGCTTTCTTTAATCAGTCCCTTTTTGAGTAAAAGCATTCCATAGGCGTTATTGAGCCTGATGTCTGTTTTATCTCTTCTAAGTCCCTCAAGATAATAATCTTCCGCACGGCGTGTTGCGTGGCGGTACTGCTCAATATGAAGACCGTATAAATATAAATCCTCGCAAGTTTCACATTCGTGCGGCAGGGGAGCAGGTTTTGCGGGTTCGGGTATTTCCTGCTTTTTCACATTTCCGCTGAAAGACAATATTGTTTTTCCGTCTTTAATTACGCTTACTGTAATATCTTCAAAGCGGTAACCGTTATTTTCAATGCTTAATTCATAAGTTTCAGCACATTCAAAATCTATCTCTTTGGAGTAAAAATCTTTTATTTTTACTTCGCATTTTCCAAGAGTTCCTGAGCAATAAAGCTTTACAGCTATCTTTTCGTCAACATCAAGATGAAGCGAAAGGTCTTTGTTTGCGTTATGTACTTCCCCCAAATCGTGGTAGGGCATAAAATACTGAGTAAAATCCTTGCTTTCCATAGGAGCAATAAAGCTGAAATCGGGCTGGTTATCCGTATAACATCCTGTCATAAGCTCAAAATACGGGCCGTCCTCATCGGTAAGGTTTCTGTCCCACGCTTTGCCGAAATCGCCTGAGCCCCATGTCCACTGCTTTTTGCCGGGTGAAATATGGTGGTCTGCAACATGCAAAATTCCTGCTTTTACTCCGTCATCATATCCGCCCACAAAGTCATAATCGCTTTTTGCCGCCATATAGGAAGTGGGAACAGGCAGATTGTTGTATCTTGAAATGTCAACGCCTTTTGAATAGTCAACTTTATAGTAAGTTCCCGTAGCAATCGGGAAAGTTGAAACATCACGCTTGCCGTGGTCCATAACAGCGGTTACATCGGGAGGGAATATGCTGCGGTAGTTATCGTTAACGGCAACGGCAGGGTTAGCCCACCAAAGAAATGTCTGCTTTGTTCCCGTTCTATTGTAAAGATGGTTTTTCAATTCAAGATAAGCTTTGTCGGGGTAAAGGGTAAATTCTGTTTCGCCTTTGGTGTGAAACATATTTTCAATTTCGCTGACAACAATTGTTGCGCTTCCGTCATTGTTTTTGCGGTATGTATAGTTAACCGGGTCAAATGTGCTCGGTCTGTGGTGCTGAGGCCAGTTGAATTCAATACCGCCTGAAACCCAAGGCCCTGCCAATCCGACAAGCGCAGGCTTAATAACATGATTATAATATACAAAGTCGTAATCTCTTGTTTTATCATACGCTCTTTGAACTTTTCCGCCTAATTCAGGCAAAATCATAACTTTAAGATAATCGTTTTCAAGAAATACGGCAGTGTATTTTTTATCTGTTTTCGTATCGTTGATTTTGTCAATAACGCTGTGAGGATAAACTTTGCCGCTGCTGCCCTGGTAAACTCTTTTCTCAAGAAACAGCGGGTTTCTGTCAGGCTTTCCGGTTTCGTATGTAGGAATAATTATTTCTTCTTCCCACACTTTAACTTTAGAAATATTATTCATTATAATTTCTCCCTGTCTGACTTTGATTTGCTTTTATTGTAATATGATTTTTAGCGAATTTGTTTTGAAATAACATCAAAAAATTTAGAAATCCTATTGTTATTTATGAGAGATTAAAGGTAATTGCCTGAACAGGGGTTTGCAATGTTTTTGAGCAGTTAAAAATTTATATTCGCATCAAATAGTTATAAGTTTTATATAGAAAATATAAGCATAATCAAGTCTTACAAAAACAGCAAAATTATTAATTTTATCAAATTTATATGCCTGTTTTCTAAAAGAATATAGGCGATTAGAATATATTTGCTAAAAATAATTGACAAATTTCGACATAAGAACATATAATGTAATGGGGTGAATATCTGGAAAGGCAGAAACTGGATGTTCAAAATCAAAAGAGCCATTGCGGTAATTCTGATACTTACAGTTCAGCTTAGCGCTCCTATGAAAGCGCTGGCGGTGGATACTTCATATATAGAGGCGTTCCAAAAATGGAATGCCGCTGAAAATGCGCAGGTCGTTTATACTTATGATGAAGGGTATAGTGGTGTCCTGCAATTTTTTTATGAGGATAATTGCTTTTACGGTCACATTAGCTACAGCGAAACCAGTATGAACAATTATGAAAATGAAGTAGAGGTAAGCGTGTATGTATCCAATGAAAACAGGAGTTATAAAGTTGACTTTTCAAGCGACAGTGAAGATGAAAACGAGTTCTGCAATGTCTATAAAAATTTTACTCCTGATACAAAATACGGGCAGGATATTTACTTCATAATAGAGTTTAATGACAAGAAAGATAAAAACACCGTAAATCTAGTTAATATCGAAATTACTGTTAATACAAAAACATACATTGTTGGGGAAAATATTACTGTTGGTGAAATATCTGAACAAACAGTTGATGATGCTCGGCAGACTACAAATAACACTACAAACAAGAAAAAGTCCGATAGTGAGGCAGCGGCGAAAGAGAGTCAGACAAAATTTCATTATGATGCGGCACAGGGCGGAGAAGCGGCTCAGAAAGATGACAGCGACAGTAATGACAGTGAACAGAGTTCAAAGTTTTCTGCTCAAAATGATTATGATTTAGAAAATGAACTCGGGGTGAATGAATATACCGTTGAAAGTGCACAAAGCGTGGCAACATTCGAACTCAATAATGTTTCGCAGATGAGCGTTGGTGCAAAGGCTATGCTTACAGGTTCGGCGGTTATTGCCGCAGTAGGCTGTGTGTTAATTTGCAAGGCTTTAATAGGCAGAGCAGTTGAAAAAGAAGCGCAAAAGATAGCGGCTAATGCAGTTTCAGAGCAAAATTCAAATCCCCGCAAAGATTAATACTTACTCTTTTTATAAATAAAACTAAAAAATATGAAAATAATATTACATATATGTAATTCATTTTTCACACAATATTAATATTGTTATGATATAATAACATTACCATTAGAAAAGGAGAATATATATGGCTTCAATTGGTAATGTTCTTTGGTTTGTTTTCGGCGGCTTTTTCAGCGGACTTAGCTGGCTGTTGGCAGGTTGCTTGTGGTGTATTACTATTGTCGGAATACCGATAGGCAAGCAGTGCTTTAAGCTTGCAAGCGTAAGCTTTTTCCCTTTTAAAAAGGAAATAGTTTACGGCGGAGGAGCAGGCTCTTTCTTAGTAAATATAATATGGATGATTTTTTCAGGTCTTCCCCTTGCGATTGAGCATATATTCTGGGGAGTGCTGTTGTGCATAACAATAGTGGGTATTCCTTTCGGCAAACAGCAGTTCAAACTTGCAAAGCTTGCTATGTTTCCGTTTGGAACAACTATTGTTGAAGTTAAGTAAAAAACAGTTTTTAGCTGTAATTTTATAAATAAGGAGTAATTATTATGGAACAGAAGTATTACAAATGTTCAGTATGCGGAAAAATTATTGCCGTTGTTAAGGATACGGCAGTACCCGTAATGTGCTGCGGTAAAAAAATGGAGGAGATTATTCCGGGCACTGTTGACGCAGCTGCTGAAAAGCATATCCCAGTATATAATCAGGATGGCGATAAAGTTTATGTAACAGTTGGCGAAGTTGAGCACCCCATGCTTGACGAGCATTATATTGAGTGGATTGCCGTTCAGACTGACGCAGGCGTTTACAGAAAGGCGCTTAAACCCGGCGATGAGCCTAAAGCTTGCTTTGCTCTTTGCTGTGATGAAAAGGTTGAGGCGGTTTTCGCATACTGCAACCTTCACGGACTTTGGAAAGCATAAAAATTAATTAGTTAAAATAAAAATACAACCGCATTTGCGGTTGTATTTTTTTGCGCCATTTTATTTAATAGTTATTCGTTTTGCAATACGCTCATAGCTATTTTTTCGGGCGTTACGGGAAGTTCGGTAAATCTTGTTCCCGTGGCGTTGAAAATAGCGTCTGTAACAGCGGGCAGGGGAGTGTTTATAACAACTTCGCCTATCGATTTTGCACCGAAAGGCCCTCTGTTTTCGTAACTGCTTTCGAATTCAACATTAATATGACCTATGTCAAGGCGAGTCGGGATTTTGTACTGCATAAGCGAGTTTTCAAAAAGCCTTCCTTTGCCGTCATATGTGATGTTTTCAGTCAAAACCATTCCGATACCCTGTAAAATTCCGCCCTCAGCCTGTACTCTTGCAAGGTTGGGATTTATCGGTGTTCCGCAGTCAACGGCGGCGCAGTAATTAACAACACTTGTTTCGCCTGTTTCAATGTCTGTTTCAAGTTCTGCGGCGCCAACCATAAACGGGGGAGGAGAGGTGGGCGAGGAATTTGATTTTGTAACTTCAAGTGCAATTTCGTTTCCGCACATTGAAGCCGTAGCAATGTCAAACAGCGAAACGCTTTTCTTATTTGATGTGCATATAACTTCTTTGCCGTCAAATTCAGTATCACTTTCATTGCAGTCAAGCAGTTTTGCTCCGATTTTGCATATTCTATCTCTGAGCTCAAGTGCGCAAAGCTCAACAGCCTTGCCCGTAACAAAAGTTGTGCTGGAAGCGTAAGAACCTGAATCATACGGGGAGTTGTCCGTGTCTGCACCCGTAACAGCTATTTGCTCCATAGGGCAGTCAAGCACTTCACTTGCAATCTGGGCGAGTATAGTATCGCAACCCGTACCCATATCAGCCGCACCTATAATTAGATTGTAAATGCCCTCGTCTCCGAGTTTTATGGTCGCTGAACCTACATCAACACCGCTGATACCTGAGCCCTGCATAGCCATGCCCATTCCGACACTGCGCACTTTTGTATCGCTGATTTTTCGGCAGGGATATTTGTTGTCCCAGTCAATCATTTCACGAACTCTGTCAAGGCATTTGTCAAGCGCACAGCTCGTGTTTGTTTCATTGTAGTATGCAGGCATAACATCGCCTTCGTGAATTATATTCTTTTTTCTCAGTTCAATCGGGTCGATAGAAAGTTTGTGTGCAAGTTCGTTTACTGCCGATTCAACTGCAAACAAGCCCTGTGTTGCGCCGTATCCTCTGTACGCACCTGCTGACATAACATTTGTATAAACAACATCGTAGCAAAATCTAAATGCCTCGCATTTGCCGTAAAGCGGGATTGATTTGTGACCCGAAAGGCCTACTGTTGTGGGGCCGTGCTCGCCGTAAGCGCCTGTGTTTGAAAGGGTATAAAGGTCTATTCCCTTTATCGTTCCGTCATTCATTGCGCCAAGTTTAACATGCATTTCCATCTCATGTCTCGGAGATGATGCCGTCATTGATTCTTCCCTTGAGAAAATCAGCATAGACGGTTTTTTTGTTTTCCAAGTAACAAAGGCAGGGTATATCTCGGAAACGGAACTCTGCTTTGCGCCGAATCCTCCGCCTATTCTCGGCTTGCTAACTCGGATTTTTGATTTCGGTATACCGAGAGCGTTTGCAATAATTCTTCTGCAATGGAATACAATCTGCGTTGAGCTGACAACATTAAGTCTGCCGTAAGCGTCAATAGTGCAGAATGTGCGGAAAGTTTCCATCATCGTCTGCTGATTTGCTCTTGTATGGTAAACTCTGTCAATAACTATATCACATTCTGAAAGCACCTTGTCAATATCGCCGTTAGAGCTTTCCTCGTGGGCACAGAGATTTCTTTTGTTGTCCGCACCAACAGGGCAAAGTGATTCCCAGTTGCTTTCGGGGTGAACAAGAATTTCATTGTCAAGCGCCTTGTGAAAATCAAGCACGGGTTCAAGTACTTCGTACTGAACTTTTATAAGCTTCATCGCCTTGTTTACGCATTTTTCGTCCTTGCCAGCAATAATTGCCGCCACATCTCCTGTATAGCGCATATGGTTGTCAAGAATAAGCCTGTCATAAGGGCTTGGTTCGGGATATGTCTGACCCGCAAGAGTAAAACGCCTTGCATCCTCGGGAATATCCTTGTAAGTGAAAATAGCTTCGATTCCCGGCACTTTCATTGCAATATCCGTGTTTATGTCTTTAATTACAGCGTTTGCGTAAGGGCTTCTGAGAAGTTTTACCACAAGGCAGTTTGAGGGGGCAATATCTTCCGTATAAACAGGCTGTCCCGTCAAAAGCTGCATTGAATCTATTTTCTTTATCGGTTTATTTACGGATTTCATTTGCCGTTCTTCCTTTTCAAAAATTCCTTGATACCTCTGAGCTGCCCCTCATATCCGGAGCATCTGCAAAGATTTCCCGCAAGATACTCTTTTATCTCATCATCGCTCGGGTCGGAGTTTTCCCTGAGCAGCGCAATAGTGTTCATCACAAAACCCGGATTGCAAAATCCGCATTGTTCTGCGCCCTGCTCGGCTATAAATTCCCCAAACTCTTTCGCTTCTTCCTGAAGTCCCTCAAGAGTTGTAACCTCTTTTCCGTTTGCCCTTGCCGCGAGAACGGAGCAGGAAAGAACGGGTTTGTTTTCAAGAAAAACCGTGCAAAGTCCGCAGTTTGATGTTTCACAGCCTCTTTTAACGCTAAGGCAACCGTGTTTTCTTACAAAATCTATCAAAAGCACATCTGCTTCAATTTCATCTTTAACAGTTTTGCCGTTAAGCTTAACAGTAATAACCATTATTCAGCACCTCCGAGTTTAAGGCACGCCCTTTTTGCAAGCACGCCTGCAAGATGCGCTCTGTATTCGGCGCTTCCTCTCATATTTGAATAAACTTCAACATCATTTTTAACTTTAAGTGCAATTTCGTTGCCGATTTCTTCGGGTGACTGCTTGTCAGTCTCGAAATCGTATTCAAAAGCCTTTGCCGCAAAAGGTCTTGCCCCGAAAACAAGGCGTATTTTATTGCCTTTTGCCGCCGCGGCGCAGGTTAAAACAGGGAAGTCCGTTTTTGTGTTTCGTACAGACTGATAATAATATCTGCCGCCGTCTTTCAGCACTTTGATTTTAACAAGAATATCATTTTTGCAGTCAGATTTTATAAAATCCTCAAGCGGCATTTCACCGCCTTTATATAACTCAACTACGGTATTCATTGAAAGAAAAACAGATAAAACATCGGAAAAACCGTATCTGCCGAAAATGCTGCCGCCAACCGTTGCGAAGTTTCTGAACTGAACGCCTACGATTGATTTTACAGCGTCCCTAACTGCGCAGTTGCAGTAATCATTTAACGCTTCGTTCTTTTCAAGGTCTCTGAGAGTTACATATGCGCCTATTTCAAAAGCGTTTTCATTTTCTTCAATCTTATCAAGACCGAGCAGTGACAGGTCGATTATGGTGTCAAAATTCTGTTTGCTCATTTTAAGCCAAAGCATACCGCCTGCTATTTTATTTGCTTTTTTCTGATTTAACTGCCAAGCCTCTTCAAGACTCTGCGGTGAAACAAAATTCTTTGCGCAAAACATATAATCGTCCTTTCTCTCTTTACTGATTTGAGTGTAACACAGTTTAGCATTTTTATCAATTAATCGGGTATATTTTTCGTTTTCATATTGTTTATAACATATTTTTTTGTTATAATCCATTATAGTTTTAAAACTACAACGCTTATTTTAAAACAGTATTATTCAAAGGAGAATTATTATGAAAAAGATAATCGCATTTTTAACCGCAATAGTTCTTGTTTTCTGCTTTGCGGGCTGTTCTCAAAACAGTGATAACGCAGGGGACACAACTCAAAATGCTGCCGCTTCTCAGGCAGAGAGCACACAGGTAAGCTATCCTCTCACAATAGAGGACCAGGCGGGCAGAAGCGTTGTGATTGAAGAGGAGCCTAAAACAATAGTAAGCGGCTACTATATCACAACTTCAATTCTTATTTCCCTCGGTCAGCAGGACAAGCTTGTCGGCATTGAGGCTAAAGCGAATACAAGAAATATTTATTCATTCAGCGCAGAAAAACTTCTTTCTCTCCCGTCTGTAGGAACGGCAAAGCAGTTTGACCTTGAGCAGTGCGCGGCTCTCAATCCCGATATCGTTATTCTTCCTGCAAAACTTGAAAGTGTTGTGCCGTCACTTGAAGAACTTGGTATCACAGCAGTTATTGTTAACCCCGAAAGTACAGAGCTTATGAGGGAAACAGTTACTATTCTCTCTCAGTCGCTCAACTGCGTTGATAAGGGAAATGCTCTTCTTGATTATGCAGACAATGCAATATCAGAACTTAAGAATGAAGTTGGAGCAGATAATAAAGATGTTAAGCCAAGCGTTTACTTTGCAGGAAACAGCTCATATCTTTCAACAGCAGGCTCAAAAATGTATCAAAACAGCCTTATTGAAAATGCAGGCGCAGTAAATGTTGCCGCAGAAATTGAGGATACCTATTGGGCAGAGATTTCATACGAACAGCTTATCACTTGGAATCCCGAATATATTATAATTGCGTCTGACGCCGAATATACGGCAGAGGATTTGATGAACGATGAAAACCTTGCATCACTCGATGCTGTAAAGAACGGCAAGGTTTATCAGCTTCCCGATGATTTTGAATCTTGGGATTCACCTGTTCCGTCAAACTTCCTCGGAAGTATTTACATTGCTAGCAAAATTCATCCAGATAAGGTAAGCGCTGATTATCTTAAAAACGAGGTTTCTGAATTTTACAGCGAATTTTACGGCTTCACTGCCGACACATCTGTTTTATAATCAGAAAAACTATAAATTATGAAAAGCAGAATAAACAAAGCGTTTTCAGTCAATTTCTGCGTGTTCTGCGCTGTTGCGGTGTTCTTTGTCGTATCGCTTGCCGTTGGAAAGTACCCACTTTCGTTTTCAGCGTTGTTTGCCGGGGACGAACAGCAGTTAAGCGTGTTTTTAACGCTTAGGTTACCGAGAACACTTGCGGCTGTTACGGCGGGCGTTGTTCTTGCCGTTGCAGGTTCGGTATATCAAACAGTATTTAAAAACCCTCTGGCGGCGCCCGATATAATCGGCGTTGCCTCGGGGGCGAGCAGCGGAGCAGCGTTTGCAATACTCTTTCTTTCGGCGTCTGCGCTTGCAACAACTTTCGGCGCATTTGTCGGTGGAATGCTCGCCGTTGCGGCAAGTCTTTTGATTTGCTCTGCCGTTAAAAGCAAAAGCACTTCATCAATAGTGCTTGCAGGAATTGCGGTAAACGCTTTTTTTCAAATGATACTTATGTGGCTTAAGCTTGCCGCAGATCCAGAAAAACAGCTTGCGTCAATAGAATATTGGATTATGGGAAGCCTTAACGCAATAACCCTTTCACGGCTTATTCCCGTTTTAATTGTAAGCGCTGTTTGCGTGTTGTTGCTTTTTCTACTCAACAGGCAGGTGGCAATGTTGTCATACAACAGCGAAGAGGCGCAGATGCTCGGCGTGCCCGTAAAGTCAATGCGAGCACTTGTACTTATTATTTCAACTCTTGCAGTATCAAGCGTGATAAGCATAACAGGTCTTATAAGTTTTGCAGGCCTTATTGCGCCGCATATAGCAAGAATGCTTATAAAAACTAACCGCAAGTCGGGTATGCTGTGCTCGGCTCTCACAGGCGCATTGCTTATGCTTATAGCGGATATTGCCGCAAGAAGCGCAGGGCAGAGCGAATTGCCGCTTAGTATATTTACCTCGCTTATCGGGGCGCCGTTTTTGGTGTTTTTGCTTGTCAGGAGGAAAAGTTATGAATAATACTTCTCAAGCAAAAGAACTCAAAGTGAATAATCTTTCTGTTTCGTATGATAAAAACGAAGTGCTAAGGGGGCTATCCTTTACCGCAAGCGGACTTTGCGCCGTAATCGGCAAGAACGGCTGCGGCAAAACTACGCTTTTAAAAGCTGTTGCCTGCCTGCTGAAAAGCACCGGAAACATTGAACTGGGTGATACTGATATTAAATCATTATCCCTCAGACAGCGCGCAAGGATTATAAGCTATATACCTCAGAAAACAGGCGTATCAGATGATATGTCTGTGCTTGATGTTGTAGCTTCAGGCTATAATGCAAGGCTTTCAGTTTTTGAAAACCCGTCATTTAAACAGCTTGAAAAAGCAAAGGCGGCATTGGAACTTGTGGGTCTTAATAATATATGGCAAAGAAATTATTCAAGCTTAAGCGCAGGTCAACAGCAGCTATGTATTCTCGCAAGAACGGTTGTTGAGGATACACAGCTTTGGCTTCTTGACGAGCCTGACAGCGCCCTTGATATTACAAACAGATATTCTGTTATGTCGCTTTTAGCTGAAACGGCAAAAAAAAAGGGTATAACAGGTCTTGTCAGTTTGCACGACCCTGCGCTTGCACTTGAATTTTGCGACACGGTTATAGCGGTTGAAAACGGCAGGTGCGCAGGAATAATCAACACCTCAAAAGACAGTATTGAGCATATTGAAAATGTGCTGAAAAAAGTGTACGGTGATGTCTGCCTTGTTAATGCAAACGGCAGGTACGCCGTTTTCCCGTCGGAAAAGCTGATGAAAAGGAAAAACAGTTATGAAACCTGATATAAAAACTTATGTGTGTACGGACAGCGGTGAAAAGTTTTTCGGAGAGGGCCCTTATATTCTGCTAAAGAAAATAGACGAATACGGCTCTTTGAGAAAAGCTGCTATATCTATGGATATGGCTTACACAAAGGCGCTTTCACTTATGGCAAATGCAGAAAAAGCGCTCGGCTTTAAGCTGTGTGAAAAATCAATCGGCGGAAAAGGCGGTGGCGGAAGCGTACTCACAGGCGGTGCAAGGGAGTTTATGAAAAAATATGAGGGTTACAGAGATGAATGCCGTAAGGCTGCTGCCGAAATCTATAGTAGATATTTTTAAATTAAGCGGCAAAAAGCACCTTGTTATTACGGGCAGTATCTCAAGCGGAAAAACAACTCTTGCAAAAGCCTGCGCCGAAATTCTGTGCGGTGAAGATAAAGAGAGTATTACTACCTATGCGGAGCCTAAAAAATGCGTATTCTTTGAAAGCAGTTTCGGTGATAAATTCATAGCCGCAGAATATGACAAAAATGCCGCAGGCGAAAAGTGTAAAATGAAGGCCGTGCCTTTTGCTTTTTCCGAAAAAGGCGTTAATGTTATTAAAAAATGTATAAAATCGGATAAAAAGTGGGTTGTCATAGACGAGATAGGTTATGTTGAAAGCGGTGTTATGGAATACGAAACGGCACTCAAAAATCTGTTTTGCAAAAAGCGTGTTATTGCCGTATTGAGAAAGCAGAATACAACTTTCAGTGCGCAAATTTTGAATATGGCGGACGCTTTTGTTTATGACCTTGATAAGCCCGTTAAAAATATCTGCTGTGCAGTTATGGCGTCAGGCCAGTCAAAAAGGTACGGAAAAGAAAATAAACTGCTCGCTGATTTTTGCGGCAGTCCGCTTGTGTCATTTGCGCTTAAAACTGCGAAAAATCAAGTGTTTTCAGATTGTTTTGCCGTTACGGTTCATAGGGAAATAGCCGAGTTGTGCGAAAGAAACGATATGAAATATATTCTTCATTCGTTTGAAAAAAAGAGCGATGCGATTAAACTTGCAGTAAAAGAGGGGCGTGATTTTGACGGAATTATGTTTCTTAATTCCGACCAGCCGCTTGTCAGCAGGGAAAGCATTGAGAAACTTGTGCTTGCTTTCAGCAATTTTGATGATTGCATAGTAAGGCTTGGTTACGGAGAAATAGAATCAAGTCCCGTCATTTTTCCTAAATCTGTATATGAAACACTGTTGAATCTGCCGGAAAATGAACGGGGAATATATGCCGTTCATAACAGCGGATTGAAGACTGTTTTGGTTACGGCTGAAAACGAACTTGAAATATTTGACATTGATTCAAAAGGAGATTTGCAAACTCTTTCAAATACAGTAAAAAAGACTGGTTTGATTTGAATGGTTGTGGAAAAATGACAATAATTCACCGCTTTTTTTGTACAAAATAACAAAAATTTATAAATGTTAAAAATTTTTTCACATTTTTGTTTCCGAAAACGATTTAGTTAATGTAAGCACTTTTAACGCACACCCCCGGCAATGCTGTTTTTGAAATGGTTTATCTGTTTTACAAGCGGTGTTGCCGTTTTTTTAAACAAAAATCCCTCGGCTAATGCCGAGGGATTTTTTTCGTTATTGTGTGAAACAAAGGCAACCACCTGCTATGCAGGTGGGAAAGGAAAAGCTTAAGCGAGGAAAGAAGTGACAAAATAAAAAACCTTGATATATTAGAAATGGGTTTGCCGACCAAAAACTAAAATATCAAGGAGGTCTTAATCGTGAAAGAGAAAGACATAAATAGTTTAGACCATACAAGGTGGAGATGTCAATACCACGTAGTGTTTGCAACACTCTTCTGAATCACACACAGGTAAAACGGATATGACGGCTCCGGTTTCCTGTGTGTTTTCTATGTAACCGGTTGCCCGGAAGAAGTCATCGTAATCTTCTTTCGAGCAACCTTTGATGAAGATGTGACAGTGACGCTCATCATTTTCATCGGTAATATAAATGCGCTCCACAAAGGTCTGTATCAGCGTTACAAGCACATCGGGTGCGGCATTTTCAGCATACTTCCCGAATGACAGTAGCCGTTCCTTGATTTCTTCAATATCTCGTATAGCGTACATCTGACTTTGCCTGCTGTCCTCTAACTTCTGGAGTAAAATTTCTATTTCGGCAAGTTCATCGGTGATAGCCTTCACATCTTCTTGTATAAACCGTTTCAGGCTGTCATCTGCCTCCCGAAGATTTTTCACCTGATTGGATATCGCCGTTTCAAGCTGTGCCTTCTTCTTTCTGAGGTCGGACAGCTCTTTTTCATTTTGCGACGAACTGAAAATATCGGACGCTTTCTGATTGAGCAACTTTTCAAAGTATTCGCTGTCCTCATCGGCAAGGTGGGATAACTGTTGCACAACAAATTCATCAAGCAAAACGCCGTCTACAGCCCGAAAAATACATTCGCCTACACGGTAGCCGGGACAAACATACTTGAATCTCGGTTTGCCGTTAGTCCAGCGGTTGGATTCGGAGATAACCCGCAGGCGTTTCCCGCAATGCGGGCAGTAGATCAGTCCGGCGAGCAAGGCGTTGGTCTTTCGGTGCGGACGGTTGTATTTTTCGGCAATATCGTCCAGCATATTCTGCGTGTCAATCCATTGCTGGCTTGAAATAAAGCCCTCATGTCTTCCCACCGAGATGATCCATTCGGAAAGCGGCTTTGTTGACATTAACTGCACAAATTTCGGTGAAATAAAGGTGCTGTCGGCATCCTCAAATTTCTCCTGATCGGTCTTGTTGTAGGCGGAGATACCGTGCTGACCGTCAAAGTCTGAAATATCCCCGCACAAACCGCCATTGTGCTCCAAGAAATAATTGTATGCACTTTCGTCGGCGGTGCAGTAAACGGGATTTTTCAATAGCAGTCTTGTTGTGGAGCTGTTAAACTTACTCCCAACCTTTGTACGGTATCCAAGCTCGTTCATTTTGTCTGCGGTTTTTTTGATAGACCGAGTAGCTGCAAATATCTCATAGAGCTTTTGTATCATTGCTTTTTCTTCAGGAATGCTCTCCAAATAGCTGTAAGCGGATTTGTTTTTGCCGCTGCCGGTTTTCACACGCTTCACCGTAAAGCCTGTGGGCGTATTGCCGCCCAGCCAGCGCCCGTCTTTGGCAAGTTCCATCATGTTGTCTGTGATACGCTCGGTCAGAGTGTCACGCTCAAATTCGGCAACGACGGCGAATATTTGGATAAATATCTTTGATACGCCGGAAGCTGTATTGATATTGTTGGAGCATATCAGCAAATCCACCTTGTGCTTTTCAAGAAAATCGAGCAGCCGCAGAAGGTCGCTTGTCTTTCTGCCGATACGGTCTAATTTGTAACAAACAACGGCACGAATTTTGCCCATTTCAATATCGTGGAGCATACGTTGAAAATCGGGACGGTCGGAGTAATAGCCGGAAAGTCCCTTGTCCTCATATTCGAGGAAAGTGTAATCTTCATCGAGATGCAATTCTCGTTTGGCGTATTCTGCACATTGCTTGAACTGAACGCCGATACTGTCGCCCTTGTTGGTGATGCGGGATTTTCGGGCGTAGATAGCTACGCCCCGGTTATCCTCAGTATTGTATTTTTGTTTCTTTGTCATAATATCAGTCCTCCTGCTTTTTCATTATACAGCCAGCCCGGTGACACTTTCCAATGTGCGGCCGTTTTTGCAAAGCTGGCGTAAGAGTAACCACAGCGTTTCGCTGTCAAGCGCTCGGATTTCCTGTTCCAGAAATTCCATTCGCTTGTGCTGAAAAGAACGGAGGGCGTTATTGTAGTTGTTGCCATGGTGAATAACGGCATTCATTTTAAATTCCATAAGCGCACCTCCTATCTCGAATCTCGGTCACGGTTGCGAAGATACTTACGGTAATGTTCGCAAGCCCGTATAATGAAATCTTCCGTCTTTTGTGAGTCCATGCCTTTGGGAAGAACGGCTCGCAGGTGCTCGGCAGAAACTTTGATCGTTTCTTTTTGGTTGGCTTTTTCCTCACACATAATATTTTGGATAACGGCTTTGGTGAGCAGTCCTTCACGGTCTGCCTTGTGCATACGGAAAGCCTGCGAATAGGACGGCGTGCAGTCATTTTGCTCGCATTGTTCAAGAACATCGTATTGTAACTGGTCGTCCAAATACGAGAGTTCCACGCCAACAGACAGCGCCATTTTGCCTTCATCCATAAATTCAAGAAGTTCGGGAATAAGGTTTGTTAGGCGAATATAGCGGCGCACCTGAGTTTTGCTGTCATCTGACTGCTGTGCGATTATATCCGCTGTTTCTAACTTCCGACCGACTTGGTCGGAAGTTAGATCCGAACGAAATCCCTGTCGGCTCATTGCATCAAGTTTCATCTTATACGCAAATGCCTTTTCAGAGGGCAAAATGTGTTCTCTGTGCAGGTTGCTGTCCACCACAGCAATAGCGGCGGAATCTCGGTCGAGGGCATAAATTAAGGCAGGGACTTCTGTAATCCCTGCCTTAACTGCGGCGTGTAAGCGGCGATGCCCGCTTATTACTTCATATTCATCTGTGTTTTCAATCGGTCGAACAATCAGCGGCGAAAGAATTCCTTGCGTCTGCACACTTTCAATCAGCGTATTCATTTCCTCATCGTCCTTAACCTTGAACGGATGCCCCTCAAACGGGCGAAGTTTTTCTACCGGAATATTTACCGGCTGATTTCTTGTATTTTTCATTTTCATCTACTCCTATCTAAATATCTCGCACGGGCTTTTCTTTCAAGCTCGTGCTCTTGTTTTAATAATTCATACAAATGCGGAGGCTTCTCCAAAATCTTTTCCGCACGGCGAAGCCTTTCACGAACAGGCTTCATTTGTTTGCTGATCGCCTTTCGGCTCTCTTTGTTTTGGTTCTCATCCTCCGGCGATTTCGGGCGGCGGATACGGTTGCTTAATTCTTTACGTTCATGCTCCAAATTAGATAACTGTGCTTTGCTTTCATCAATGTTAGCTTTTAATTCGGCTACGGTGTGAATGTCATTTTCTTTGAGAAAATGATAAGCTGCTACAAGGTTTTTCAAATCCTTTTCCGCCGCCCGTAAATCCGGCGACAGCAGCATTACATCAGCAAGTTCGGCTACAATTTGGATTACTGTTATCACGAGATAGAAAATCGTATCTACTAAAACAGTTGCCGCATCATAGCTGTGGTCAATGGAAAAGTCAAGCCGCCGTAGCTCATCTTCCAGCGGAAACTTTTTCGGCTTGTACGGTGGACGGTACTCCAAGGTGAATAAGTGGTATCTGCTTTCTGCGTTTCTGTCTAACTGCGCCTGTACGATTTCCTTTGTAAAACCGATATTTGCAAGCCGAACAGAACGCTCCCAGTGCTTCGCTTTTACAGAAAATCGCACGGGGTCAAGCGTATATCCGAGCGCATATAACTGGCTCTCAAATTCTCTCGGAGAGGTAGCAAAAGACAGGCAGTATTCCACATCCTCACGGAGATAGTCCCGATGTGTTTTCTTGCCGGCTTTGTGCCGCCAATAATCCTTTTTGTGGCCTCCGTAGAAACTGCTGTTTTCAAGAACAGACAAACCGTGTTCCCGGCATATCTCATCAGATACCCGACGCAGTTCCTTGTGGTCGCCGATTTTGTTTTGAAACTTTGCTCCATCTTTAAATGAAACGGGATTTACAACGAAATGACAATGCACATTTTCAGTGTTCAGGTGAACAGTCACAAGCACCTGATACCTATCGCCCCACATCTTTCGGGCGGTTGCTTTGCCGATTTCAAAAGCCTGCTCCGGTGTAACCTCGCCTGTCTTAAAGCTCTGTATTCCGTGATAGCCGACAACCTTGCCACGAAGCCCGAACCGCCGCTGTACGGCAACCATTTCGGCATAAGCATTCTGCTTGGAGCAGTTGATACCGCCGACATACATTTTGCGGTCGGTCTTATTATCGTTCTCGGCATAAGAAAGCGCCGCATATAAATCTTCATCCAAATATCTGCGGTCGGTGGTTTTATCAGGATTGTCAGCATAGTCGAGCGTTGCTTTTAGGTTTTTGTATATAGGCCAGAACCCAGTAACAGCCACGTCGCATCACACTCCATTCATCGTTTTCGCCGCAAGCGGCGAAACCTCACCATTCCGTGGATGCTCCTTCTCCCCACAAAGCAGGCTTTGCGGGGACCCCGTTGAGCACCCCTTTCCCGGCAATAGAAAAGCTGCTGTAATTTCTTTCAGCACATCACTGATTTCCTTGTCCAGCTCTGGTGAACTCGCTTTGTCGGCAAGTTCACCGAGCTTTTCAAGACAAAGAAAAAGAGCGTCAGGCGGAATACCTCTCGGCTCATACCCTAACGCTCTTTGCTTGACATATTCAGTTGTACTCAGCCCACATTTTCGGGCTTTTGATTGTATTTTATCTTTTTCTTTTGCCGTGACACGCACAGCCATTCGTATATCTTTCATATACATTATTCCTTCTTTCATTCATTTTTTCGGGGGATTGGGGGCAGTAAGCCCCCAAAGAACAAAGCCGCAAGAAAATCTGCGGCTTTTGATTGGGACTTTGGCACACAAAGTCCCTGCTTGTTACAGTATGCGACACGCATTACTGTCTGTCGTTTCTCTCAACCTTTCTTAAATAGGATATGCCGTTCTTCGCTCTCTCAAAGGTGAGCGTCAGCATTGCTCCTTCTTCAATTTCAGGGATACCGAGATAACCGGTGTTCTGCCAAGCGGAAGCCATAACTTTACTGCCGTCCTCAAAAGTGAAGTACGCAAGGACATTCCTTTTCTTGCCCCAACGCTTGCAGTCAAGCCGTGCTTTAAATACGCCTTCATGCTCATTTGTCAAATATTCGTCAACACAAACACCTTTTTCTTCGAGTTGTCTTAATGATGAATAAGCTCTCATAATAAAAGTCCTCCTTAATTTTGTTTAATGCCAAAGTGATGCCGCAGGGTGTTTCAGAGCATAAAAAAGCGGCATCATTTTAATGCCGTCAGTCTCCGAGAAAATCATCGAGGGAATCCAATAACAGATTTTCTTCTTCGGATAGTCTTTCGGTCAGTTGCCTTGATTCCGTCTGTATCACAGAAAAATTCTGCAAGCACTCTCGAATGGTTTCCTTAATAGTCTCTGTAATTTCTGCGTGCGGCTCATAAAACTGATTGATGGCTGTAATAACCGCCTTGTTCTTAGAATCTGTTACATTTTTCAAGTGCTTCCAAGCACTGCGGTCAGCTTCACTATCCAAGTTGAACCGCAGGCTCATTCGCTTGATACTCATAACGCACCGCCGCTTTTAATCAGTTTTATTTCAAGCATTCGTTCATACCCTTTGGCGGTAGCGCAAATATCATCATTGACGGTAACACGATTTTCGTCATATTCAGAAAAGTTACGGATAAGACATCCGCCGCCTCCGACCACATAAAGTTTCATTAGTTTTGAATCATAGCCGTGCTCACGAAGTCTGCGGAAAATACCTTCCACATACTCTTTTGCGGTATTGGTTATTGTTTTCAGATATTCACCGTCAATATCTGCTGTACCGAAACGAAGGATACGGGTAATCATTTCTTCGGGAGGCTCTGCGTGATGGATTCTCATTAGATTCTCACGGATTTGGAGCATACATTGGTGTGTTCCAAATTTTTCTGTAAAACAACGGCGGGAATCCGGCTTTTTGTCGTTGACGAACATAATATTCATCGTGCCGTTGCCGATATCGCAGAGCATATTTACACCTGAAAAATCGGATAAGTGATTGACAATGGCGGCAAATCCCTGTGGGTAAACATCTGCACCGACAATGCGGATATGATAATCCTTGCCTTTGAAATTGAAATCAACCGTTTCATTTTTTATAAGGTATTGCTTAAATTCTTCACGCTGTTCGCTTACCCAAGTCAGCGGAAGCCCGGCGGCGATCAATACATCAGCAGAATAGATTTTAGCAATGTTCAACTCTCGTGCAATTGCTGCAAGCGTCAGAACATAATAGTCCTCGTCCAACATTTTATCTGCCGAAAATTCTTTATGCTCTGCGCCGATAAGATAATACTTGTTATTCCAAACAAGCAGGTTATCTTTGAAAATTGGTTCTTTATCATATACGGTCACACCTGCCTGAAAACAGCAATTTGCCGTTTTCATATTTCCATAGCCGTGGTCGATGCCGATAATATGGGTTTCTTTATATTTTTTCATTGTGGTTGTCCTCCTTGATTTTAGGAATCTCTTGTTTGATTTCTGCAAAAACAGGACAGACACTGTCGGTTATCATCAAACAGTTTTGGTGTCCGCACTGCATACATAGGGTGTTCTTAATTTTGATTTGTTCCGATTTTATTAGATGGTACTGTGTCATAAAGTCCTCCTTTTCCGTTTTTGGGCGAAAAAATAACACCTGCCGATTTTTACATCAACAGGTATTATCAGATAATTTTCTTATTGCTGAATCCCAAATCTTCGCCGGTGAACTTTTCGTAAGCCAAGCCGATTTTTCGGATTCTTTTGTGAATAGCACTATGCGTTTTGTAACCGAGCTTTTCTGCAATTTTCTCAAGCGTTATGCCCTCCATACGCATGGTGAGGATTTGTTTGTCCGTTTCGCTGAGCAATGCTAAAAACTCGCTTACTGCCATCGGCTCTAAAACGGTACGGTTCATATCGCTGCGTTCATCGGGTATATCCCAGTCCATACCATCGTTGTTTTCGGCATACCGTTCTTTGATTTCCTCTAAAGATTCAACCGTGATATTCTTTACACGGGTGTGATACCACTTGCGGTAATGGTCGATTTTCTGCCGGCTGTTCCGATAATCAAAATCTTCAAAACAGCGGAACTCCTTTGCGATATCAATGACAGCTTTCATATTATGGTGCGCCATTGTCTGCGGAACAAGCCAGTTGAACAGATCGGAGATTTCTTCTTCCGACACATAGCCGAAGGTTTCATCCACACCTCCGTCCTTTAGCAGGTCCTTTGCTGCCGGAAGTATCTTTTCCTCCTGCATTTCCTGAATCCAGTACGGCGCTGCGTGGGCAAAAATCCATGACGGCTCATAACCGGAATAGATTTCACGCTTTGCCCCCAGCCCCATAAACGGCCAAACCATATACGCATAAGCGTCGATGATGGCAAGCAGGAACAAATCGCTTTCCACCATAGCGATTGCGTCCCAGCTTCGCAATAGCTTTCTCGGATTGCGTGGAATGCTGTTCAGTTCCGAACCGCACCTGTCCAAAATGGATTTCGGAATAAAGTAGAATGCGGGGATTAAGTCCGCATTGCGAAACGGCGTGATTTCGCCGCTTCGTCTTTTCAATAATATCGGCATATTTTGCGCCTCCTTTCCAGAGAGATAACCTCTCTATAAATTAAACGACACAAAAGAAACCTATTGTTCCTATAAATTTAAAAATATTATATCATATCTCAGCGCCCCGTAAAACTCCCTTTGCGTAAATAAATGCAAAAAAGCCCCGATGAGTACAGAGAAATCTGCAACTCATCGGGGCTGTCTTTATGCTGAATCCGCACATTCGATTAACGGATTGTCTTTCTTTAAAATGAAGGGGACAATTTCCATATCATACTTTTCGGATACAATATATCCGGAGGTAAATTGAGATGAAAGGACGAATTTTAACAAGCGAAGCAATCGATTGCTTCAAAAAATATTTACGGGAGGAGGAAAAAAGTGAGAATACTATAGAAAAATATCTGCGGGATGTGCAGGCGTTCTTCACATACCTAGGCGGTGCGACAGTCACGAAAGAAGCGGTCATTGCCTACAAAAACAAACTGCTTGCCGAAAGCTATGCTGTCCGCAGCGTCAACTCCATGTTGGCATCCCTCAACAGCCTGTTTGCATTTTTAGGCTGGACGGACTGCAAGGTGAAATCTATCAAGCTTCAGCGGCAGGTCTACTGCCCTGAAGAAAAAGAACTGACCAAAGCGGAGTATACAAGGCTGGTAAATACTG
Source organism: uncultured Oscillospiraceae bacterium (assembly GCA_900540305.1). Lineage (GTDB taxonomy): Bacteria > Bacillota > Clostridia > Oscillospirales > Acutalibacteraceae > Eubacterium_R. The sequence continues at coordinate 47,537 of UQFL01000005.1, forward strand.
CAAAGCAAAAGGGCAGTGAACGGTTGAATCTTATCTTGCAGACAATATGCGGGACCGGTATCCGCGTCAGCGAACTCCAATATATCACGGTGGAAGCAGTAAAGTGCAGTGAAGCTGTTGTTTCCCTCAAGGGAAAAACACGGTCGGTATTTATCGTGAAAGAGCTGCAAAAGAAACTGCTCCGCTATGCAGCGGAGCAAAAAATACACTCAGGATGTATTTTTATTACAAGAACAGGCAAACCAATAAGCCGCACGAATATCTGGCGGGAAATGAAAGGGCTTTGCGAACAGGCGGGGGTAAATCCGCAGAAGGTGTTTCCTCACAATCTGCGCCATTTATTCGCAAGAGTGTTTTACGGAATTGAAAAGGATATTGCAAAGCTTGCAGATATTCTTGGTCACAGCAGTATCAACACGACACGGATTTATATTATCTCTACAGGCAATGAACACCGCAGGCGTATGGAACATATGCGGCTGATTCTATAAAAAGCCGCCCGAACCGGTGGCTGAGTACATAATCCGCATTATGTTGCAAATGGATACACCAAACCCATTTTATTTATATTATCATATCATAGCTTGAGAGAAAAATCAAACAGTTTGGCAAAGAAAAGTATGATTTTACGGGATATTGTCGAAGCAAAACAACACAAATAAGCCTTTTCAACAGAAAATTTGAAAAGGCTCGGCTTTCTGCGTTCATTTTTAAATACTGTCTACGACTCTAAAATGATCCGGCACGTTTAAGCAGCAAATTTCATCCTGCATTTGCAACATAATGCGGATTATGCTACATTTCGCTAACCGAGGGAGGAAATAGAGATGGCACTTGCCAAAATCATCAAATATGAGGGGGACAACTCCACCTTTGTTTGGAAATCCCCGATTGAAGATTTCAACACTTTGTCTCAGCTTATTGTTCATCAATCCCAAGAGGCTGTTTTCTTTAAAAACGGCCAGGCTTTGGATTTGTTTGAAGCGGGAAGATATACGCTCGAAACACAAAATATTCCTTTGCTCAGGCGCTTTTTGAATCTGCCTACCGGTGGGAAAACGCCGTTTCACTGCGAAGTATATTTTATAAACAAAACACAGCAGATGGCGATCAAATGGGGAACGGACAGTCAGGTGCAGTATATGGAGCCTACATACAAATTTCCTTTGCAAATCGGCGCTTCCGGTGAGATGACGCTTTCTGTCAGCGATTCCCGCAGGCTTCTCACTAAACTGGTCGGAACAGAATCCAGCCTTACGCAAAGCGGGCTGGTTGCGCAGTTCCGCTCTTATCTGATGTCGAAAATCAAGCCATATATAGCGGCGACCATGCAAAGCGCCCCCTACAGTATTTTTGAAGTGGATGCGCATATGGATGAATTTTCGTCCGCTTTAAAAGACTTATTGATCCCGGATTTTAGCGAGTACGGCATTAATCTTGACAAGTTCTTTGTTACGACGATTGCCAAACCGGACGGCGAAACGGCCTATGAAAAATTCAAGGAGATACATATCCGGCAATATGCAGATATAGCTGAAGCAAAGCTGAAACAGCAAACAGACGTCATCCACGCTGAAACCGAGGCGAAAAAGACCGTCATTGAGTCGCAGGCAATGGCGACAAAGCGTGCGCAGGAGGGATATACCTATCAGCAGGAGCGTGGTTTTGATGTCGCAGAAAAGGTGGCTGAAAACGAAGCAGTCGGCGAGTTTACCAATATGGGCGTCGGACTGGGTACAATGGCGGGCGTCGGCGGTGCTGTCGGCGGAATGGTAGGTGGCATGATGAACGATGCCGTCGGACAAACCTCCGCTTCTGCACAGGCTGATGGCGGACTTGACGCTTTTAAAATGAAGCTGGAAAAACTGAAGCTGATGAAAGAAAGCGGCATTTTGTCTGAAGAAGAATTCAACGCAGCAAAGCAGGAACTTTTGAAAAATTTATAAGGAGAGTATGACAATGAGTTTTAACAGAAAAAAAGGGATATCCGCAGCGGCGGCTTTGATTCTACTGGCTCTATTTAATTTGCTTGTTTTTCTTCTTCCCACAGTGCGCGGTATTACGTTTTGGCTGGGTTACAGCTTTGTGACCTTAGCTGTCGTTTTATTTGCAGCAGTTATGCTGTTTCTTTTTGATTCGGAAGACAAAAAAAGAACCTTTTTACGTCTTCCGCTGGTTTCCGTTGCCTGGATTTATCTGATCCTGCAAACAATCGTTGGCCTTTGGCAGATTTTCACTCCGGTGTTTCCCTATGTGCCGGCGTTGATTATCAACGGTTGTCTGGCAGGATTTTTTATTATTATCCTTTTGGCTTCAAAAGCCGCCGGCGAATCCATCGAAAAACAGGAAGCGTACATTGCGGAAAAAGTGTATTTTATCAATAATATGCAGCTTCTTCTATCGTCTGTCAAAACAGATAATGAAGAGGTTGCTCAAAAAATTCATACTTTATCGGAAGATATCAAATTCAGTGATCCCATGAGCCATTCCATGCTCAGCGAACTGGAAAAGCAAATCGAAGCAAAAATCGTTCTTTTAAAATCAGACGCTACGGACAAAGAAAAAGCGATGGCTGATATTGAAAGCATCAGCGATCTGTTAAAACAACGGAATCAAAAATGCCGGATATTAAAAAATGTGAAGGAAGAGAAAAAATCCGAGGACTCTTCCGGCGTAAAGTACATTGCTGTGACTGTTGGCGTTTTGGGAGCGCTGGCGACCGTAGCGTTGGTTATCTGCTTTATTATTGTTCCAAATAACACCTATAAGACGGCTATGTCGCTCTATGAAAATGAGCAATACACAGAAGCCATTGCGGTCTTTGAAAGTTTAGGAACTTTCCGAAACAGCGAAGAAATGGTAGAAACTGTTAAACAGACAATAATTGAAAACAAATACATACAAGCTGAAGACTACTTTGAAAACCAAAATTATCTGGACGCTATACAGCTTTACACAGAACTCGGCGATTACAAAGACAGCAAGCAGAAAATCGAACAGATACAAAACCGTCTTGCAACAGACAGCGCTGTTTATTATGGTACTTACCAAAACCAGCCGATCGCATGGCGTGTTCTGCAAACAGAGGATGACAGAATGCTGCTGATTGCGCAGGTAGCTATCTGTGAGCTGCCATACAACGATGAAATAAAAGACGTTACATGGCAGGAAAGCTCTCTTTGCAGCTGGCTCAACAACGAATTTATCGATTCGTTCTCCGAAGAGCAGCTGGCCGGTATCTTAACAACCGATGTTGACGGTGTGGACTGCAAGGTCTATCTGCTCAGCAAAGAAGATGCGGAAGATCTGGAAGACGAATCCATCCTTTCCGGTGAAAAAGATTGGTGGCTTCGCACGAAGGCAGATGTAAACGCCGTGTATGTAACAGCGTCCGGTGAAATCGTTGAGGATGGCGAAACCGTTGTCCGTGCAAAAGGTGTACGGCCTTGTATTTGGATTGATTTGAAATAAATGGAGGACAATATGTGTAAAAAACTTCTGCTCGTGGATTTGTATACAGGAAAACATTTAGAGATATATGAGCCTTATGAACAATTAAATTTTGTTCGGAATCCGGACGGTATGTTCTATGGAAATGTACCGCCTGACGATATAGTAGATATTCGGCGTTTGGATAAAAAAGCAACTACTTATGTGAAAGACGTACTAGTTGTTTATGTTAGAGTCGTTAATAAAAATAGGGATAAGAGCAGAAAAATTATAGCATATTGTAAGAACGCAACAGTCTTTCGCAAGCCACAAACAGATAAAAATGAAAGCCGAAAATTCAAAGATACGGATGGCGTACTTAAATATGCAACGTATAGCATTAAAAGCGATAATCTTACCATTATAGATGATTCTACTTGTGAATTTATCATTGATCGACGTGAATATGATATGCGTATGTTTCGAAAGCAACGCAGTTATCTGGAAAACAAACCGGAATTAAAAGAAAAAATTATAGCGTTTATTTGCGGACTAGAACATGCCAATTACCAACGACAATTACAAAACGCAAAACCCGCTTCAGAGGACGCTTCAAAACGACATAGTCAGCGTCCAGATCAGATTACGTCGTCTAATGGTATACAATACGTTGTGAGAAATCAATCCATTGCCAAAAAGATACTTGACAACAACAATTACCGCTGTGCTATTGATTCAAATCACTCTACTTTCCAAACACGATTAGGTGTAGCATATATGGAAGCGCATCACTTAATTCCGTGCACAGTATCAAACAGTCAGAGGTTTCAGAAAAAATCTAAATTGGATAGAGAGGAAAACATAGTATGTATCTGTCCAAACTGTCATCGAGCAATTCATTATGGAAATGTTGAAATACAAGAAAAATATTTAAGAATATTATACAACAAGCAAAAAGACAAATTGGATGGTGTGGGGCTTAAATTGTCCTTTGAAGAATTGCTAAATCTCTATAAAACAACTTTATAAAAGGTGAAAATCATGCAGACATTTAAATGTAAAATATGCGGAGGCAGTCTCACAGTAGCTTCAAAAAGCAGGGTTGCCGTTTGTGATTATTGCGGAAGCAAACAGATTCTGCCGCTGTTTTCGGATGAAAGCGCACAGCTGTTATACGACAGGGGTAACAGCTATCTGCGGCAAAACGAATATGACAAAGCTGAAACCATTTTTAATCAGCTTTTAGCTTTATGCCCGGAGGATCCGGAAATCTATTGGGATCTTGTTCTGTGCAAATACGGCGTTACGTTCGTCCAAGATCCGAAAACGGGAAAGTATATCCCCACCTGCAACCGTACTTATTACGAATCCATCTTAAACGATAAAAATTACCAAAAGGTTCTCCAATATGCCGACGATGAGCAAACGGCATATTATCGGAAAACTGCGGAAACGATCAATAATATACAAAAAGGCATTCTTGCAGTTTCAAAAAAAGAAAAACCATTTGATATTTTTATTTCCTATAAGGAAACGGATAGCAAGGGAAACCGCACGAAAGACAGCATTGCCGCTCAAAAGCTATATGAAAAACTAACGGAGAGCGGTTATAAGGTGTTTTTTTCCCGCATTACCTTAGAAGATAAGATCGGAACGGAATATGAGCCTTATATTTATGCCGCGCTCTATTCCAGCAAAGTGATGCTGACCGTCTGCTCCTCCAAGGAAAACATTGAATCCCCCTGGGTAAGAAATGAGTGGAGCCGTTTTTTGACATTGCGTCAAAACGACGCAAGTAAAACGTTGATTCCGCTTTATTTTGATATGCCCAAAACAGAATTGTCGGAAGAATTTTCGTTACTCTCAGCTTATGATATGAAAGTCGATGGCTTTGAACAGGAATTGCTCCGTGGCATTAAAAAATTGATTCCCCTTCCTATCATGAAAGCAAAGAGACGCAAACAAATTGCAAAAATAACAGGCATAACTGCGTCTGTTTTTTGTATTGCCATTATTGCTGTAACTGCAATTTTCTTGCCTGGTTATTTAGAAGAAAAACAACATGCGGAAGATTACGCAAAAGCAATCGAAATGTTTGAAAATGCTGACTATGAAGGTGCTTCAAAAATTTTTACCGAACTTAGTGATTATAAAGATTCTGTTGAAATGGTAAAAAATTGCGCTATTCAACCTGAATATGATAAAGCAATACAACTTGTTTATGACAGTAAATATGCCGAAGCAACTTGGGCTTTTGAAGCACTTGGTGATTATAAAGATTCAAAAGAACAAAAGCAAATTGCAGAAACTAAATGGCGTGAATCGTTGGCGACACCTGCGGTAGCATGTTATTCAGGTTCTAGCGGATATGGCTCATATTATGTGTCTTCTAATGGCTCTGTCGAATCTTTCAGCAATGATATAGGCTCATTACATACTGATTTCAAAATCGGAGAACATGGTAAAGCAGTATCCGTCGGGCATGTGAGTGGAAAACTAAATGTTTTATACGAAGACGGGACATTATGTTTAGAAAACTCGTCATCCTCATCTGCGAAAAACATTATTCAAATTACTTCCGGAGCATATTGTTTTGCCCTGCAAAAAAATGGAGCGGTTTTGTCCTCGGAAAAAATTGGCGGTGCAGAATTTGATAATGAAGATATCATTTGGAGCAAACCGATTTCAGATTGGAATAACATTGTAAAACTTTCATATTTTGTCGACAGCTCAGCTATATTTGGCTTCGGCGGTTTTTGCTTAATTGGAATTCAATCAGACGGCTCTCTAGAATGGGCAATTTTAGATAGCAGTCATAAATCCACATCAGAAAAAGCAAGTGAATATCTTTCATCCCTTGAAAATATTAAAGACATATCTGTTGTAATTTATTCTGGTGAAGAAACTTCTGTTGATTGTATAGGAATTTCTGCTTTAGATATTAATAATACTCTGTATATTTGGTCAGAGGCCAATACGGGAAAAGAAGATCCGTATTCTTCTTTGAAAATTTTAAACAAGACATATGAAGAAACATATAAAAATATCGATATTTTAGACTTTAGCATTAAAATAAACAATAATTACGATACTAATTCCAATGTTTGGGAATATACAATAGGACTCTATGTAATTGATAGCGACAAAACCTTGCGTATGTTCAATAATGAAAAAGCAACATATGCGGATGTTGTTTATATCGTCGATAATGTTGCCGGAGATCTTTTTTCAATAACGCAAAGTGGCAATATTATTCAAGCAGAAAAAAGTACAGAATGTAAAACAAAGGTTCATGATGTATGGTTGGAAGGAAAATAAAATGAAATGTAAAATTTGTAATGGAACTCTATCTATTGCAGATGGAATCTGTATTTGCACATCTTGTGGCAATAAATCATCTCTTGATGATTATTTTGAAAATATTGATGTCTATATTTGTTATATTGACAATGATGAAAACGGGAGAAGAACAAAAGATTCGATAATATCACAAGATATATATCGAAAATTTGAAGCAAAAAAAATTAATACATTTTACAGCCGCATTACTGCCGATGGTTTAGTTGGAGATGATTTTGAAAAAATCAGTTTTTCTGCATTAATCAAGTCTAAAATTCTTGTAATTGTAGGAACAACAAAAACATATTTTGAAAAACTATATGAAAAATATAAAGACTTTTTTACTGATAAAATTGTTATCCCTGTTTTTTCTGGCATTGATGCGAGTCAAATACCACAAAATATTAGCAAAATACAAGCGTTGAATTATGACACTATTGGTTCGGATGTTACATTGATAAATAGTGTATTAAACGCGTTAGGAAGAAAAGATGAAGCTAGTAGCAGAGAATTATCTATCAAAAAGAGTAATAAAAAGTTTCTTTTAATTTTTCTTTGCTGTTTAAGTATACTTGCGGGAGTGGTAGGCTATATCGTATTTGGTACTGATTTGATTATAAAGCCAACTGTATCTGAAGTAAGTGATAATGTATCGGATACTTATTTAGAAGATTATAATGCTGCAATAAGCCATATTAAAAATAATGAGCCTAAAGAAGCCATAGAAATCCTTTCTAAACTTTCTGGATATAAAGATAGCGATAAACAATTACAGTTGATTTACGACAAATATGCTGGTTATTATAAAGATTCCGAAAAAGGTATTTCGCTACATTTCCAGACTTATGCCAATTTTGGTTCAAGTATTGAAGTCGACTATTTTTCAGATGGGAATAATATAAAAATTACTGAAAGCGCTTCATTAACAAGCAATGAGATTATTTATAATTTTAACGACAGTGAAAATAACCAAGGCATTATTACAATAAGTTTAGAAAACAAGGTGTTAAAATTGTCGATAAAAACAGATGAAATAAATTCCGAAAACTACATTTCTAATCAAGAAATTGCGTTTGATTTAAGCGAAAAATCGGACAAGCCCATATTGTCTTTAGACGCCAAAACGCTATTTTCTTGGGTAAAAACTCCGACAACTATTCAAGATGTGAAACGATTAGGCTATGAAGTTATATTGGAGTTTTCATCTCCGCGTATGGATATATATGAATATTATAAAATTAAAAATACAGATATTCAATTAGTTTCGGTTTGGGAGTCAATAAATATTTCATCCATTCGTGCTTCGGCAGATCTATTGATTCCAGAATATATAGGGCAACCGGGAACTCCTTTTTACATAGAAGATGTACTTGTTATTCCAAATGCAACAGCTTATGGAAATACATTTATACCTTGGGGAAGTGAAAATAATGCCATCATCAAAGAAGACACGCCAGTGCTTATTCTTACAGAAAAATCAGTAAATGCTGTGCTTGATGGTTATAGTGTATCTTTTAATGATTTATACAATAATTAATTTCTGAGTTGTATTTTTCTTAACAATTAAATGTTCTATTTTAGAATAAAGAAAGCCCTGTTGAGCGCAGTAACTTTCGCATTTCAACAGGGCTTATTGTTTTCAATTAAAAGAGTTTTAGGGGCGTGAATGGCTATATGTTATACATCTTTGCTGATAGCGCTACTAAAGAAATTTAATCAAAATTGAATTTTAAGCAAATACAATATCCATATTTGCTACCTCTATCGCCCGATTTCGGATATTATTTATCCGACTAACCCATTCTATCTGATTTTGTACTTTGAGTTGTTCGGTTACGCCTTCACGCTCAGCCGTTTGTTTTACCAATCTAAAAAACATATCCTCTGCCTGCCGGTCAATTCCGGCAAGATAGGCATTCAGCTTACCGCTTGTCAACAGGTTATAATATAAGATTTTGTGGTGTTGTTTTAAGTGCCGTGCGTGCCGCTGTCCCCAAATACCGATAGGCTTCTGTTTTTCTTCGGCAAGTATCAAGTTTGGCAGTAGATAATCTCCCAACTGCGTGTATGTGCCGCCAATCTGTTCAAATAATGATTTTTTCATTGTGTTTATCCTCCTGTTTTTTATTGTACTTTCATTTTACAGGAAGATAAAGATTAACACCAATGTGCCGATAAAAAATACAGCGTATCTGCAAAAAACAGATACGCTGTAAGTGTTATATCTTAATTTCGGGATATGCGGCTACTAATTGCTGATACATCTTTCTTGATGGCTGTCGTGATCCACCTTCCCATTTAGAGTAAATGCTCCAGCTTATGCCTGCCCTTTCTGCAAAAGTTGATTGATTTAATCCGTAAGTTTTCCTAACTTCTCGCAATTTGTCGTTGTAAGGATAATCCATAAATTGAGCAAACTCATCAAACAGCAGAGACTTTGATATTTGCAATTCTTCAGCCAGTAAAACAGCAATATCATACGGTATCGGGAAACGCCCTTGTTCATATCCAAGTATCGTTGCCGGAACAATATGCAGTTTATCGGCGAGCTGCCTTGTAGTGAAGCCATGCAATCGGCGGTAATAACGAATATACTCTCCGGGGCTGTTCAGTTCCGTTAAAGACTCAAATACGAACTTGAAGTGCATCAGCATTTTGCCGTGTTGGTATTCATACAGTCCTGTGTGATTGAGAATAGTATCGTATTTGCTCCGAAGTATAGAAGAATGGCAATATATGGAGAAATAAAAGCAGACATAGGGAAAATATTGCGACAATTATGCAAGCAAAAAGGAATAGAAATAATAGAAGCAGAGTTATGTAAAGATCATGTACATATGCTGATAAGTGTGCCGCCAAAATATAGTATTTCACAGATAATGGGATATCTCAAAGGGAAAAGCAGTCTGATGATATTTGATAGACACGCAAATTTAAAATACAAATATGGAAACAGACACTTTTGGGCAAGAGGATATTTTGTAGATACAGTAGGACGCAACAAAAAGCAAATCCAAGAGTACATACGAAATCAACTAACAGAAGATAAGATAGCAGATCAAATAGAATTGAAAGAGTTTGTAGACCCGTTTACGGGTAGCGTGAACAAAAAAGCATAAAAATAACCCCTTGAGGGGTAGCCTGAAAAAACAATGCGGTTGGCAAACTTTTCAGTGCCCCTTTAGGGGTTATGTCTGTAAAAAGCCCTTCTAGGGCTTACTCAAGCCTCCGGCTTAGCCGGAGGTCTTGACTATTTATTATTTTATTGTTTATTCGTTTGAAGGTTCCGAAGCTTTATTTTCTGTTTCGGCGCCTTTTTCGTTTTTTGGATTTTCTTTACATACAATAGCTGTTTGCACCTGATGATTTTTAACGCTGAGAACTTTTATAACAAGCCCTGCTGTTTCAACTTCAAAAGTTGTTCCGTCTTCGGGAACAGAGCCGAGAGCGTCAAAAACAAGTCCGCTGAAAGTTTCGCACTCCTCGCTTTTAAGAGAAATGCTCAGCGCTTCTTCAATATCGTCTATTGACGGATTGCCTGTAATTTTCCAGGTTTTTGAATCAAGGCTTTCGATTGCTTCGATCGGCTTTTGCTCAATATCGTCATAATCAAAGTCGCCTACAAGCTGTTCAACAAGGTCTTTCATAGTAATGATACCCGTTGTTCCGCCGTATTCGTCAAGCACAATCGCAAACGAGTTCCTGCTTTCTTTCATATTTCTGAAAAGCACATCAAGTTTTACGCTTTCAGGTACAAAGTAAGCAGGTCTGACAGCCTTTTCCATTATCGTATTTCTGTCTTTAGAAGCAAGACGGAAATAGTCTTTGGAATTGAGTATGCCCACAACATTATCAACCGTTTCGTTGCATACGGGGTAAAGTTTATGGCGGCTTCCGTGAATTGTTTTATCCCATTCTTCAAGGCTTTCGTCAAGCCAAAGAAGAGATACTTCAGTTCTGTGAACGGCAATTTCGCCAGCTGTCAGGTCGTCAAATTCAAAAACATTCTGAATTATTTCTTTTTCTGTTTTATCTATTGTGCCGTTTTCAGTTCCTACATCAACCATCATTCGTATATCTTCTTCGCTGACCTCATCATCTTCAGCATTCGGGTCGATTTTAAACAGTCTTAAAACCGTGTTGGTTGAAAGAGTTAAAAATCCTACGATTGGTTTGAAAATAATTGAGATTGTGTAAATCAAACCCGAAAGAGAGAGGGCAAGACTTTCTGCCTTGCGCATAGCAACTCGCTTGGGTACAAGCTCACCAAACACAAGAGTGAAGTAAGATAAAACAAGCGTTATAAGAATTACTACAACACTGTCAATCGTTTTCTGCGGAATTGAAATGCCTGTCTTTAATATTGCCTCAACAATAGGGTCTGAAAAGTTTTCAGCAGCAAAAGCGGAACCGAGAAATCCGGCAAGTGTTATGGCAATTTGGATTGTTGCAAGAAATCTTGCGGGCTGACTTGTGAGTTTAACAAGTCTTTTTGCTTTTTTGTTTCCTTCGTTTGCCATTTTTGCCATTTTGTTGTCGTTCATGCTTACTATTGCTATTTCTGCTGCGGCAAAAACAGCGTTTAAGGCAATAAGTAATACTTGAAGCAGTAGCAGCGGCACTATTGAATTTTCCAAATTTAATCCTCCGTAAATTGAATTGTTTTAATTAATAAAAAAAGATTATTAATTTATAAAATACAATATGTGAAAAGTTTTGTCAATATTATGGCATTAATTTATTTCTCAATATTAGTTTGCGCAAATAATAATAGCATAAATATTTCAAATAATAGATATGCACCTGTCGAATTTAAAAGCTGATTTTCTTTCGTCATTATTTACAAATATTGCTTGTAATAGATTTGTAATTTTTGCGAAAACAGAGATTTTCAAAAATAAATAAATTTTGAAAAACTCCGTTATTTAGCTGTTTTTTCGCTTAAATACAATATATCTTGTTGTTTTCGGGCAAAAAATATATGTTACAAAAGTGTATCGAATTATTAAAAGGTCTTTATTTTTACTATTCGTTCTGCTATAATATGCAATAATTAATAAAACAAATTACCAGACGAATGTCTTTTTTATAGTATTCCGGTTTCAAAGAGGGAAGAATTTTGGAAAATTTTGTAATTAACGGCGGACATGAATTGTTCGGTGAGGTTAATATCAGCGGCGCAAAAAATGCTGCCGTTGCAATTATTCCTGCGGCAATTCTTGCTGATGATATAGTTAAAATAGAAAACATACCAAATATTTCAGATGTATCTCTTATCATAAAAATTCTCAGCCAGATGGGTGCTCAGATTAAAATGATAAGCAAGGATTCACTTGAAATTGATACACGAACAATCAAATACCAAAGCGTTCCGTATGAATTCGCTTCTCATTTCAGAGCAAGCTATTATCTTATAGGCGCAATGCTTGGCAGATTTAAAAGGGCGGAGGTTGCTCTTCCCGGCGGCTGTGATTTCGGTGACAGACCGATAGACCAGCATATCAAAGGCTTTGAGATGCTTGGCGCTGATGTCAAAATCATCAACGGAATGGTTACAGCCAATGCCGATAAACTTGTAGGCACATCAGTATATATGGATGTGGTTTCAGTTGGCGCAACAATCAATGTAATGCTTGCCGCTGTTCTTGCAAGAGGGCTTACCGTTATTGAAAACGCCGCAAAAGAGCCGCATATAGTTGACCTTGCAAACTTCCTTAACACAATGGGTGCGGATGTCAGGGGCGCAGGTACGGATGTGATTAAAATCCGTGGTGTTGAAAAGCTTCACGGCTGCACATATTCAATTATTCCCGATCAGATTGAAGCGGGAACTTACATGGTTGCCGCAGCTGCTTGCGGAGGAGATGTTCTTATTAAAAACATCATCCCCAAGCACCTCGAGTCAATCAGCGCAAAGCTTGAAGAGGCGGGCGCAGAGATTATTGAATATGACGATGCTGTTCGTGTAACACGCTTTAAGCCGCTTACAAGATGCAATGTAAAAACAATGCCTCATCCTGGTTTCCCAACGGATATGCAGCCTCAGATGGCAGTTTTGCTTTCTGTTGCAAAGGGTACTTCTATCCTTTCAGAATCTGTTTGGGACAACAGATTTCAGTATGTTGGTCAGCTTCTCAGAATGGGCGCTAATATCCAGGTTGACGGTAAGATTGCCGTTATTGAGGGCGTTGAGAATCTTACAGGCGTTAAGGTTAAGGCAACTGATTTAAGAGCAGGCGCCGCAATGGTTATTGCAGGCCTTATAGCTAAGGGCGAAACCACTGTTGAGAAAATTCAGTATATTGACAGAGGTTATGAAAATATCGTTGAAAAGCTTACGGAGCTTGGAGCTCAGATAAAGAGAGTTACTGTAACGGAAGCTGAAACAACGGTTAACGCAGGTTAATAAAGATTTTACAGGGGCGAATTTTCGCCCCTTTTTGAATGATTGGAAAGAGTTATATGGCAAAAGTTTGTCAGCTGTTTTCGGGCAGCAGCGGAAATTCAATATATATAGGCGCTAATGACGGCGGAGTGCTTGTTGACATAGGCGTTTCGGCAAAAAGGTGCGAAGCGGCTTTGAGGGAAAGAGGAATTGACCCTAACAATATCAAAGCCATTTTTATAACGCACGAGCACAGAGACCATATTGCAGGTGTGCGTGTGTTTGCCGCAAGGCATAAAACGCCTGTATTTGCATCTCCCGCCACGCTTGAAGAAATGAGGTTTACGGGTATTGTAAATAATACCGTGAAATCATTTGAGATAAACGATGTTATGAATATAGGCTCAATGTATGTAAAGCCGTTTCATAATTCGCACGATGCTGTTGACTGCGTGGGATACAGATTTTATATGTCAGAGGGAAGAAGCGTTTCCGTTTGTACTGATACGGGATATGTTACTGATGACGCTAAAAAGACAATGGCTGGGTCTGATTTGGTTTTTCTTGAATCAAATCACGAAATCTCAATGCTTCAAAACGGTGCTTATCCGTATCATCTTAAAAAACGAATTTTGTCAGACAGAGGTCATCTTTCAAATGTTGCGGCAGATGAATTTGCCAAAGAACTTTTAAACGGCGGAACAACAAGATTTGTTCTTGCCCACCTCAGCAGGGAAAACAATGTGCCCGAAATAGCAAGGCAGTCGGCAATATCTGCACTCTGCGAAATAGGCGCGCATGAAAATGATGATTACAGGCTGTATGTTTCAAAACCTCAGGATGACGGGGGACTTATAATATTATGATGAGCGTTCATATTGTCTGCGTGGGAAAATTAAAAGAAAAGTATCTCAAAGACGGGTGCGAAGAATACATAAAGCGTCTTTCAGCCTTTGCAAAGGTTACCGTTACGGAAGTTTCCGAGGAACGATGCGGAGATAATCCCTCTGATTTGCAGATTAAAAATGTTATTGAAAAAGAGGGCGAGCGCATAATTTCAAAAATACCAAAAGGCGCCTGCGTTATTCCCATGTGTATTGAGGGCAGGGAATACTCCTCTACCGATTTTTCTAATCTTATCGAAAATATAAGTATGAATAATTCTTCTATATGTTTTGTTATAGGCGGCTCTTTCGGGTTGTCTGACAGCGTTAAATCTCTCGGTAAAATTAAACTCTCATTCGGGAAAATGACTCTTCCTCACCAGCTTGCAAGGCTTGTTCTTTTGGAACAGGTTTACAGGGCGTTTTCAATATCAAATAATTCAAAATATCATAAATGACATAATGGCAAAACAAAAGCGCCGAAGCAATATGCTTCAGCGCTGTTTTTTATATGTGCTTGTTTTATTCTTCGCCGTTCCAGCAGTAAGTGCAAAGCTTGTCCTGGTCGATTCCAACCGCTTCAAGCATATCGTCAAGTCTGTTGTATCTGAGCGATGTGAAATGAAGCTGTTTTCCGATTTCTTCAACCATTTTTTTGTATTTTTCGCTGTCGGGGTCTGTGTATTCCTTGAGTGTTGCGTCGTCAGGGTCACATCCCTCAAGCTCTTTTATAACTCTTCTTGTGATAAGCTCCATTTCAGAGGATGAACGGGAGAAGTTCAAATATTTGCAGCCGTAAACAAGGGGCGGACATGCGGGGCGGATATGCACCTCTTTAGCGCCGCTTGAATAAAGAAATTCTGTTGTTTCTCTAAGCTGTGTTCCTCTTACGATAGAGTCGTCAATCAAAAGCAGGCTCTTTCCCTCAATTAAATCATGAATGGGGATAAGTTTCATTTTAGCAATAAGATTTCTCTTGCTCTGATGAGTCGGCATAAATGAACGGGGCCATGTGGGAGTGTATTTAACAAACGGGCGGGAGAAAGGTACGCCTGACTCGTTTGCATATCCGATAGCGTGGGCAATACCAGAATCGGGAACACCTGCAACAATATCTGGTTTAACATTATCTCTTCTTGCAAGAAGTTTGCCGCAGTTGTAACGCATTTTTTCAACGCTGATGCCCTCGTAGGAAGATGACGGATAGCCGTAGTAAACCCACAGGAATGTGCATATCTTCATATCTTTTCCGGGGGCAACAAGAGTTTTTACTCCGTCAGCAGTCATAACAACTATTTCGCCTGGGCCGAGTTCCTTGTAGTCGGTGTAGCCGAGATTGAGATAAGCAAAGCTTTCAAAGCTTGCGCAGTAACCCTCGTCTTTCTTTCCGAGAACGATAGGCGTTCTGCCCATTTTATCTCTTGCCGCATAAATACCTTTGGGAGTTAAAATCAAAATGCTGATTGAGCCGTCAATAATTTCCTGAGCATATCTTATGCCGTCAATAAAGTTGCCTTTCTGATTGATGATTGAGGCAACAAGTTCCGTCGGGTTGATTTCTCCGTTTTGCATTTCAAAAAAGTGAATGTTTGATTTGATTATATTGCTTACTATTTCGTCCGCATTGTTAATTTTGCCAACGGTAGTAACCGCAAATGTACCGTGGTGTGAACGAACAAGAATCGGCTGAGCCTCAAAATCGGAAATACAGCCTATGCCGAGTGTGCCGTGCATTTCGTTTGATTCTTTAGTAAACTTTGTTCTGAAAGGCGCGTTTTCAATGTTGTGAATAGCCTTGTCAAAACCGTTTTTCTCATCGTAAACCGCAAGACCTGCGCGCCTTGTTCCAAGGTGTGAGTGATAGTCAACTCCGAAAAACAAGTCAAATACGCAGTCTTCTTTGGACGCTGTTGCAAAAAATCCGCCCATATAAAATCCTCCCTTTGCATATAAAAATATCTGCTGTGAATAAACAAGCTAAAATTTATCCGCAAATATTATAGCTGTCTCTTATACACATCTCCGAGCCCACGAGACCGAGGCTGATCT
>UQFL01000006.1 GCA_900540305.1 uncultured Oscillospiraceae bacterium
TGTGTATAAGAGACAGTTCCTTTTCATTCTAATGATATCTTCATATTATATACCCGTTGCTATTATGACACCTACTGACACGATGGGGGTAATATTTATTCACATACTAGGTTTTTGTATTACCAATTTCTTAGCAGGATTTACAAATACGAAGATAAAATGGGCTTTCCCGATCATAAGTTTTATATGCTACTTGCCTATGATAATCATTTTCAACAACTTTGATATGATATATTATGCGCTATTCTTCCTTGCAGGCGGCTACATTCTTTGCCTTATTTCCAATGGACTCCTTATCCTTACAGTCAATCTAAAACGAAGATTTTCAATCAGTAAAACTCAAATAAAAGAGCAATAAAACATGAGTAAGAAAACAATAACATATAAAAAACGCTGTTTAGTTATTTTCTAAACAGCGTTTTTATTTATTATTCTGATTTTTTCTTTTTTCTGTGGATTATGAAACGGTTACAGGGATATGTCCACAATGTAGGAATAATCATTCCGATAATCTTAAATATCATATCCCAAAGGTTGCTTTCAAGCCCTTTTGAAACGGCAAATGTTGTCATAAGCGAGCCTATCCAGCCGTTTGCAAAAATTGTGAATACAACCATAATGAAATAGAGCACCATACTCAGCGCAGGATTTGCGTCTGCTTTAAATGTTACCTTTCTGTTGATTATGAAAGCTATAAGATAACCTACTGTTGTTGAAATAAGATATGTATAAAGATAGCCTTTTGAGTTAATGCCAATCATATTAAGCGTGGGATTTGTGATAGCCTGTGAAGTAAGCTGTGCAAAAACCGTGTTGAGCAAAAGCATATGAACTATAAGCTCAATGACGGACGAACCGCCTCCTGCAATACAGAATTTTACAAATTTCCAGATTTCAGCGTGCTTTTCAGTCCATTTTGAAAATGCGGATTTCTTATTATTGTCGCTCATATTCTACCTCCTATAAAAGCGCTGCAAGCAATGCGATGATAACCGCAATGGCAACTACAACTGATACTCCCTTTAAAATCATAGGTATTGCGGCGTCCATAGTTTCCGGCGCCTTGCTTGTAAGATAATCAAAAACAGGTCTGTTAACCTTTGTGCCCACAAGCTGTTCAAAAGTTCTCGTGTATGTTTTATAATCACGGGGATTATTCTCATCAAGCTCAATTATACGCACACCTCTGTGGGTACGGTTGCCGTAAACATTGAAACCGCTTGACTGAGTGAAGCCGAGGTCTACATTTTTATATCTGCCCACAAAGCTGTTTTTATGGTCGTGGCCTACAAAAACGGCAAGCACATCGCCTTTTTCAGAAACAGCGTCAAACTCGCCTGTGTTTTCATTAGGTATTGATGGCGGCTCAAGAAATTCATCGCCCTCTCGGCAAGTGTCGCCGAGAACATAATATTCATTTTTATGTGTGCGGAAAGCCCTTATTGCGCCCTTATGCGACTTTTTCACCTGTTTGAGTACATTATAATATTCGCACATGGGAATATGCTGAAAAACTATTGAGGGCACATAGCCGCCGTTTTGAGTTTTCAGCCTTTCCCTTTCGTTTTTATACCATTCAATAATCTTTCTGTCAAACGGCTCGTATCCTCCGCCTTTAGCGTCTGTTCCGCTGTCAAAAAGATATAGATTAAATATCATTTTGCCCGAACCGTCAGAAGCTTCAATCGGGATTGCGCAGGTGCCGCCGCCGTCTATCCCCTCTGCCTGCTCGCCTACACAATTCGGCAATGACTTATATATATTTTCAAACTGGTCTTTATTTGAAATGCCAACCTGTCTGTCATGATTTCCGAATGTTACGGCAAACGGTATATTTCGTTTTGTAACAGGAGAAAGAAGTGTGGATATTGTTTTTGCCACCGCTTCTTCAAGCGCTTTTCCCTTGCCCTTATATGTAACGCCGTAGCCTTTAATCTGATCACCCGTATACACAACCAAATCGGGTTTTTCCGTTTCAACTGCGGCTTCAAGCAAGCTCATTGTGTCAGGAGATACTGCGGGAATTTCCTGCATATCTGTTATCTGCATTATTTTGAATTTTCCGTTTTTGTTAAATTTCATAATTATCACCAATTTTATATAAAAACATAAATTTGTACCCGTTTTAATAAAAAAGCACGGCATTTGCCGTGCTTTTTGTTTTGCCGCTGCACAGCAATTATTTATCAGCTTTGATAATCATTGCCGCTGTCAGTATAATTGCGGCTTTCGTCGTAATTATTTTTCTCGCTGTTTTGAGATGGTGTGTAATAGTTGTTAGAATCCTGTCTTATATCGGGTGTATGGTATGCACCGTTTGCCCACATATGCGCCACGGCTGTTTTTTGAATCTTTTTCTTTCTGTTTTCTTCACCGATTAAGCTTATGCCGATTATAAAAATTCCTAAGAAGAAAAAGGCAAAATATCTAGCCATCAGCATCTCAGACTGTGTTTCTGTTGCAAAGTCGTCAGGTGAATTGCAGTAATAAGTTAATGCAATATCAGTCTGTTTCATATACTTGTAATCCGCAGCATACTGTTCTTCAGCCTCTTTATAATACTGATAAATATCAGAATCAAGAGTACTGAGTGAGTCAACCGTTACGCAGACATCAATATAACAGTCTCCGACATACATCGTATCGTCATTAATATAGTCATTCATCTTATTATATAATCTTCCGGCGCTTTCATCAATTTTCAATGAAGCAAGATAACTGGCATCATCTTTTTCGGAATAAAATGAAACTATATAGTAATCCTCGTCATAGCTCCATCCGTCATAAGTATAGTAACTATATTTGTCGATGACAAGCATTTCATCAAAATGATACACATCAACGCTTAGGGTATCAACATCTGTCGTTGCGCCATCCAAAAGCTTGGAGGGAGTATAAAATACAAACGGCATAGAAAGTACAAGACCCACAACTGTCAGAATAATGCCAAGCGCCAAAAGTTTAGAAGAATATTTGTTTTTATTCATAACTCAAGCTCCAACAATTATTCAACGGTTGCGCTGCCTCCGTTGTTAGAAGAAGTAATACCAAGCCAGCTGTTTCCGGGATTAAAGCTAAGCGGCTTGCCTGTTGCAGCGTCTGTAAATTCAAGAACGCCATTATTGTTTTTCCAGTTAAAATCAACAACTGTTCCTGCAGAAGCAAGTTTGCCTGTGCCTGAGTTGAAATTGAAATTGCAGTATGTTTCAGAATTTCCGGATGATTTATAATCGTTTTTAACAACATATTCCGTATCGGTGTATAAAACAATAATATTTGTAAAGCTTACTTCCTGCTCAAAATCAGACTGATTTTTATACTTCATATCAGCAGAGTCATAAGTAAATGTATGGCTTGATGTTCTTGATGAAATTTTAGTTGTAATTTTGTTGCAGGGAGTTGATGACACTGCTGTTACAGCATCATTGAAAGTCAAAGATGTAAAAGAACTGTTTTCAATATCTGTTCTTATTTCTTTTTTCTCGATTGCTTCAACAAGCTTTCCGCCTACAAGCACTGCATTATGCGGACTTGATTTATCAGATGTACGCTTAAAGCAGCTTGAAGTGCTCATTCCGTCAATATTATCAACATCGTTATCGGCAATATAATCATCTGCGCCAACATAGCTGCCCTTGCTGTGGCTCTCTCCGAAATGGATAAAAACTGAATCGAAAAACTGTGAGAACTCAACAAAGCTTGGTCTTGCTGAACGGGTAGGACCTACCTGCTCGGGCAAATCTGTCATATCCGCATAAAGCCAAAGCATACGGGTAATACCGCCTTCAACTTCTCCCTCAACAACAATATCGGGAGTATCCATATTATACTGAGGACGAGCCTGAGGAGAGTTTTCAACTACAACGGCAACGGGTCTTTTACCTACAGCCGCCTCGTTATATTCAGCTTCACCTGTGAGAGGATTTTTTATAACAACAGGTGCGGCGGTAGTTGCCTCGGTTGTGGTAGGAGCTGTTGTGGTAGGCTCTTCTTTATTATAAAATACACCAAAATAAACGCCTGCCGCTATTGCAATAACTGCAACAACAGCCGCAACTATAATTATTATTTTTTTCTTTTTATCGTTCATAGAGCTGCCGCCCCTTTCGTCTTCATATTCTTCATATTCAGCTTCTTCGTTTTGTATCTGAACAGGTTTTGCACTCTGCTCTTCTACTGAGAAAAGCTTTTCAGGCTCAGCATTTTCAGGCTCTTCTTCTGCCTTTTGAACCTGCTCGCCCATAATTTTTTCATCGTCCGTTTTACTCTCTGACACAGTATCCTGCACGCTTGTATTTTTCTCTATATTTTCATCAGAAGATTCTTTTTGAGCCTTTGATTTTTTTATCTCACGAAGAATCTTTTCAATCTCTTCTTCATTCTTAGACATATATGTTCTCCTTATCATCAGAACTGCTTTCGCATATTTTATATGATAACATATAAGCATTCAAAATGCACTATAATTTTATGATTTTATTGATTTTGCACACAATATATAGTAAAATTATATCAATATGAATAAAGGAAGTTTTAAATATGTCTAAAGCTATTCCGGTTATTATTACAAATTCAAACATTCTGCTTTATTCTGAGGAAAGCGAAGAATTCAAACCCTTTTCTCTTCCGGGAATAACGGGCCAGCCAAATATTCCGTTTTATCATTTTTACGCAAAGCAGATTGCTGAAAGCCAGCATTATTTTAAAGAATTTGTTAAAAAGCATTACAGCAGAAAGCCGTCTAAAAACATACTTGCAATAATAGTGCCTGACGATACAAGCCCGCTTGAAAGCATTTTTATCAACGAATTTTTCTTAAATTCAGGTGCGTGCAAGGCTGTTGCGCAGATGACAATGGGACAGTCGCTTTCAAAAGTCATTCCGCAGTATATTTCACTTTCAAAATCGAGCAGAAATATTGTTATGCAGTATATAAAAAATAATGAAATACACGCATCAAGATTTTATGATTGCAACAACTATTCACCCGAGCATATTTATGAAGATTCAAAAAGACTTCATATTGATATTGAATATGAAAACACACCTGTATTCATAAATAATTTTAACCTTAATATGGATGAATTTTTCCATATGGGCACAGTTATTACGCCAAAGGAATTTATGGATAAAATAGCAGTTATTGATGTTGAAAAAATATAAAATACACGGTATAAAAAAATCACCTTTACTCAAAATATGAGTGAGGTGATTTTTTATGAAAAAGAAAAATAAAATGAACAATAATGCACAAAACTGCTCTCAGAACTGCGCACAAAACTCAAATCAAGGCAAAGCACAGAACAATACTCAGAACAAGAAAAAAATAATTGACCTGACATCTTATATCAGCCCCGATATGGTGCAAAGCGACACTCAGGGAAGCTACACCGGCACTACTGAAAAAACATATTATACCGGCGAATACGAAGAACCCGTTCAGGATGCTGACGATTTATAATAACAAACGGCGCGCATAAACTGCGCGCCGAAACTTTTATATAAGTATTTTATGCTATTTTAAGTGAAAGCTTAAGCTTATCGGAAATCATTGCTATGAACTCGGAATTAGTGGGCTTTCCTCTTTCGCTTTGAATGGTGTAACCGAAATAGGATGAGAGAACATCAACATCTCCCCTGTCCCACGCTACCTCTATAGCGTGGCGGATAGCACGCTCAACTCTTGACGGAGTTGTATTATACATTTTAGCAACTGAGGGATAAAGAAGCTTTGTAACGGAAGCGAGCATTTCCGAATCGTTTACGCAAAGCTTGATTGCCGTTCTGAGATACTGATAGCCCTTGATATGAGCAGGCACGCCTATCTGGCGCATAATGTCTGAAATTATAACATCAATATCCGCTTCGTGAACATGGTGATTATTGTTTTTGCTCAACTGCCAGCCTGAAAGCATTTGAATTTTCTGAGCCACACTAGATGCCTGAACGGGTTTTAAAATATAATAATCAGCGCCGCAAGACATAAGCTGATTTGTTATCACATCATTATAAACTGTTGAGGAAATAATAATAATCGGTTTCTCTGTATGAGCCTTTGTTATGTGGTCGATAACCTGAAAGCTGTCTGCATTTGTCATAAACACATCCATATAAACCACATCAAAATGCTGTGTATCAAAAAGAGACATTACTTTTTCACCGTCTGACGGGCATATAGTAACCTCAAACCCGATTTTCTCTAGTTCCTCCTTACATTCTTTTCCGAATTCTGTTGAATCTGAAATAAGTACTTTATTTTCCATAGCACTTTCTCCTTTCGTGTATTTCTTTCACATTTTAGCATTTTATGGAAATAATTTCAATACTTTTCACAAGTTTATTTGAAATTTTTATAATATTATTCACATTCTGCGTTTTTCGACAAATTTCTGTACGATTTTTTTACCTTTTGCACAAAAATGTTAAATACTGTTCACAATCACTCCATTTATGATGTAAAATAAATCAACAGAGAAAATCAAGGGTGGTATTATGCTTAAATTCAACGAAAACGGTCAGTTTAATATATTGATTATAGCTGACGCACAAGATACAGACTATCCTCAAAAGGAAACTCAGGACATTATCCGAAATTCCTTAAAGACAGCAAAGCCTGATTTAGTAATATTTCTTGGAGACAATATTGCCGGTGACTTTGACGGCGTTACACCTAAAAGGACGAAAGACGCCGTTGCAAAACTTCTTGAGCCGATATGCGAAAAGAATATTCCGTTTGCGCTTGTTTTCGGAAATCACGACCACGAGGGTCTTATGAACAAATGCGGCTTTACAGAAATGCAGGCTAAAGAGTTTATACTCGAGGAATTTATGAGCTACAAAAACTGCCTTGCGGTAAAGGGTGAGCCGAAATGCTCAGCAAGTACATACAATCTCACTATAAAAGCCTCAAAAAGCGACAAAGATATTTTTAACCTTTGGCTTTTTGATTCGCAGGCATATGCAAAAGAGGGCGGTTACGGATATGTTTTGCCCGAGCAAACTGAGTGGTACATAAAAACGAGTGAAAAGCTAAAAGCTGAAAACGGCGGAAATCCCCTGCCCTCATTTCTTTTTCAGCACATTCCCGTGCCCGAGGTTTACAGGCTTGCAAAAAGGATTCCGATTTATCTGCCAAACTGTTTTTGGGGGCAGAGCAAACTTTACAGGGGCTTCTTTATGCCGAAAAATATAAGACAGGGAAAATTCAGAGAGGGACCCTGTTGCGCAAATGTTCGCCACAATCAGTTTGAAAGCTGGAAAAAGCAAGGCGATATTCTTTGCGCTTTTTTCGGTCACGACCATCCGAACGATTATCTCGGCACGGTTGACGGTATAGACCTCTGCGCTGTTCCCGCCGCAGGATATTACAGCTACGGACATCACCACGGCGCACGAACTGTTACGATTTTTGAAAACGACATCAAGAATTACAGGACGGAAATTTTAACCGAAGAAAAACTGCTTTCATACCCCGTTTTGCCGAAATACAAACAGCGCCACGGATATTATGAATATATGAAAAAGAAAAATAAATAAAAAGAACCCCGATGTCACAATCAACTGACATCGGGGTGTTTTTTATATTTTATTCACCGCTGTATTTTTTCGCTTTTTCAACATAGTGGGCGGCGTTTTTGAGCATATTCTCAGCGTCCTCATCACTCAAAACTCCGACAGCCTTTGCAGGCACGCCCATAATGAGCGAATTATCGTGAAAGACCTTGTTTTCAGTAACAAGTGCCCCTGCGCCCACAAGGCAGTTTTTGCCGAGAACAGCGCCGTTCATAACTGTTGCGCTCATACCGATAAGACTGCCGTCCCCTATTTCGCAACCGTGGATAACAGCATTGTGGCCGACAGTTACATTTTCACCTATTTTAACGGGATAACCCTTTGTGCAATGAACAGTGCAGTTATCCTGAATGTTTGAATTTCTGCCAACGGTTATAGATTCATCGTCGCCCCTCATAACTGCGCCGAACCACACGGACGAGTTCTCGCCGAGAGTTACATCGCCTGCGATCACGGCATTTTCTGCTATAAAGCAAGCCTTTTCAGTATCGGGAGTTTTTGAATTGAAAGTTTTAATCATTTTTTACACCGACCGTTCTTGAAATAACTATATTACTTAATATTCCTATTACAACGCCCGTAACTGCGCCTGAAACGAGCAGGACGGGCAGATAATAAACTATTCTGTATGTTCCCATAACTGCGCCCGCAACGGCAATTTGCCCGATATTGTGAGCTATTGCGCCGAGAACGGAAACACCTGTTACTGACAGCTTTTTACATTTTTTGGCAAGCGCCATAACGGCAAAGGAAAGTATTCCCCCTGCAAGGCTGTAAATAAGCGTTGAAACTCCGCCGAAAGTGAGCCCTGAAAGCACGATTCTTACAACGGAGATAAAAAACGCATCCCTTTCGGACAAAATATACATCGCCGTTACCACAACTATATTTGCAAGCCCGAGTTTAATACCCTGTATTCCTATATTGAACGGCACAAGGCTTTCAAGATAGGAAAACACAAACGCAAGTGCAATGAACATTGCAAACAGGGCGATTCTTTTAGTCTTTTTCATCAACGCACCACCCCGTCAAGTTCATATTCTTCTGCGCCCTCAACAGTAATTATAACTTTATTAGGCAGGCAGATTATACTTTCGGACGGTTTGCTTATGGGCGAATGGCTTTTGCACACACCATCGGGGCAATCGGCATCAGACATCCACGCCTCACCGTCTTTTATTTCAACAACATTAACCGTTTTTCCGTCTGCTTTAACCTCATAAACGGTATCCTCATAAAGGCTTAAAACGGCAACGCTTTGCCCGTTTACCTCTATATTTACATATTCGCCCTGACCGCTTTGATTTGAGAACAGCTGAAATGCGCCGTACATAACGGCGGCAGCCGCAAGAACACAGACAAGAAGAATTATATCGCCTTTTTTAATAAAACCTTTTTTCACTGATTTACAAACTCCGTATAGCCTGGGGAACAGGTAGTTTTTCCGTTTTTATCAAGCCAGACAGCCTCTGTGCCCTCAAAATTTTCTATAAATTTAAGGCCGTCCTCAACGGACATATTGAACAGCGCAGTTGAAAGAGTATCCGCAAGCGCCGAATTTTCACAAATTACTGTAACTGAAGTTACATATTCGGACGGCATAAGCGTTTCGGGATTGATAATGTGGCAGTAATTTTTGCCGTTTACGGTAAAATATCTTTGATAATCTCCGCTTGTTACGACACTTTGACCGTTTGAAACAGAAAGCACATTGAGATAACCGCCGTTAGGATTTTCTACGCCGATTGAAAAAGGAGTTTTGCCGTCCTCATATTTAAAGCCGACGGTTTTTATGTTGCCGCCGAGATTTATTACGGCACTGCTCCATATTCCGTTTTCCGTTATGAAATCGGCAATTTTATCGCACACAAAGCCTTTTGCTATTGCGCCCACATTGAGCGACATTTCAGAATCGGCAAAAAACACCGTGCTGTTTTCCTCATCAATAACCAAATCGTCAATATCGCAATGCTCTGCCTTTTGGGAAAGCACTTTTGAATCAGGAAGAGCGGCGTTCTCGGGATTTTCTGATGCCGCTTCCATTGCAGTATGCCATTCACCAAGCACACTGCCCATTGCAATATTGACCATTCCGCCACTTAATTCATACGCCTCTTTACCCCACAAAAGAAGTTCTATAATACGCTCGTCCGCCTTTATAGGGGCTTTTGCGGCGTTTTCGTTGATATATTTAAGATTTATAACATCTTCGTAGGAATTATAAATATCAAAAAGCTTTGAATACAGAGAAAGTTCGTCATAAACGGCGGAAAAATGCTCATTGAACATTTCCTGAGAACTATCATAAGCCGAAACAGACGATGCCGTATCAAACAAATCGAGGAAATCTTTTTTATACATTTCGCTTTTTTGCTGAGAACAAGCGCAAAGCGAAAACAAAATAACAAGGGAGAGAATTAACGAAACAGTCTTTTTCAAATTCTCTCCCCCTTTTATTAATTATATTTTCTTATTACTTTTGACGGGCATTTCTGCGCACAGATACCGCACGCAGTACATTTTTCATAATCTATTTTAGCAATATTGTTTGTAACCTTGATTGCTCCGCTCGGGCAGTTTCTTTCACAGATACCGCAGCCAATACAACCCGCCTGACAGTTAACCTTAACAATTTTGCCCTTTTGCTGATTAAGGCACTGAACACGATATACGGACGAATAAGGCACAACCTCGATAAGATTTTGCGGACACGCTTTTACGCATTTTCCGCACGCAACGCACAAATCAGGCTCTACAACCGCTTTGCCGTTTATAATTCTTATCGCCTTGCTGTCGCACACTTCAACACAGCTGCCGTAGCCCATACAACCATAACGGCAGGACATATCGCCTCTGCCGAGAGCGGCTTTGACAGCTTTACAGGTTTTTGTTCCGTAATAATTATATGTCTGAGTACGCTTGTCGCAGGTACCCGAACATCTTACAAAAGCAACCTGCTTTACAAATTCGCCTGCTTCAACGCCCATAATAGCGGCGATTTCATCAGCGCCCTTCTGTCCTGCCGAGGGGCAGGCTGTTACGGGAGCCTCACCGCTTGCGATGGCTTTTGCCAAAGCGTCGCAACCTGCGTAACCGCACGCACCGCAGTTATTTCCTGCAAGACATTCTCTTATTTTTACAACTCTTTCGTCAACATCAACATGGAAAATCTTTTCCGCAATGCTGAGCACGATTGCTATTATAAGACCGACAGCGGCAACTACCGCCGTGGCAATAATAATACTCTTAAAATCCATAGCCGTACCTCCTTACGCAAGCGTGTTGAAGCCGTAAAACGCTATCGCCATAAGGCAGGCGGTAAGAAGTACGGACGGTGTTCCCTTGAATGCTTTTGGGAAATCATTGTTTTCCGTTTTTTCACGAATACCAGCCATAATGATTATGGCAAGTGCAAATCCGCAAGCCGTGCCGAAGCCTGTTACAACAGATGTTATGAAATTATTCTGGTCCTGAACATTTGTGAGAGCAACACCGAGAACGGCACAGTTTGTTGTTATAAGCGGAAGATAAACGCCGAGCGCCTCGTGAAGTTTTGGTATGAACTTTTTGAGGAAAAGCTCTATAAACTGAACGAGTGCGGCGATTACGAGAATAAAGATAATAGTATTTAAATATTCAATACCGAGTTTCTGAATAATTCCCGTATAAAGCAGATTTGTTACGGCGCTTGCGATTGTTATTACGAAAATAACTGCGCCGCCCATTCCTGCCGCTGTTTTAACATTTCTTGAAACGCCGAGGAAAGGACAGATACCGAGGAACTGGCTCAATACAACATTATTGATAAGTGCTGTTGTCAGGAGCACTAAAAACAAAGTTTTAACCATTATTTTGTACCCTCCGTTCTGCCGTTACAGGAAAGGCTGCAATTCAGGCAATCGCCCTTGCAGGCATCCTCTTTAACATGGCGGTTTGCGCCCTTAACGCCGAGCTTATTCTGAAGTGCGCAGAGAAACGCAAGAACAAGAAACGCACCCGGTGCAAGAACGAAGATTGAAACACCCTCATAGCTTTCGGGCATAACCTGAAAACCGAAAATTGTGCCGGAACCGATAAGCTCACGCACGATACCGATTGAGGTAAGACCGATTGTGAAACCGAGACCCATTCCGATACCGTCAAAAATTGAGGGGATTACCTTATTTTTTGAAGCAAAGCTTTCCGCTCTGCCGAGGATTATACAGTTTACAACTATAAGCGGAATATAAATTCCGAGAGATTCATAAAGCGAAGTTACATAGGCGTGAAGAAGCATTTCAACAATCGTTACGAAAGAAGCAACGACAATGATATAAGCAGGCATTCTTACGCCGTTTGGAATAACTTTTCTTAAAAGAGAAATCATAAGATTGCTCATTACAAGCACAACCGTTGTTGCAAGACCCATACCGATGCCGTTAGTTGCGGAAGTTGTTACCGCAAGCGTGGGGCACATACCGAGCATAAGCACGAAGGTGGGGTTTTCGGTTATAATGCCGTTTTTAAGTCTTTCAATAGCAGATTTCAAAACTTACCCCTCCTTTAAACAATGATTATAAAACGCAAGCGCACTGTTTACCGCCTCTGTAACAGCGTTTGTTGTAATAGTTGCGCCGCTGATTGCGTCAATCTGTGTATCTGTCTGAGCTGTGCCTTTTACATATTCAAGCTTATCGGCCGATTTGCCTTCAAACTGCGAGGTGAAATCATCCTCTGCGCACTTTGCGCCGAGACCTGCCGTTTCACTGTGTGAAAGAACCGAAAAACCTGTAATACTGTTTGTTTCGCAGGAAATGCCGACTGCAACCTGAATATCGCCGCCGTAACCGCTCGGCGAAGTTGCCGACATAACATAACCTACCACATTGCCGCTTTCATCCGTTGCGGCAAGCACATCGTTTACGGAACAGGCGGAAAGATTTTCAGCATCAAGCGCCGCCTGCGCCTCACCGAGAAGAATATCGGTGTTATCAATCGTTTTAAACTCTACGCCCTCATAAACTGCGTTATAAGCGTCAAGCCTTGCCTGCTCCTCTGCCTTGGCAATGGGAGCCTTTGTTATCTCGTTTACGGAAGCGAGCGCTAGACCTGCAACAAGGGTTATAAGCAAAAGAGCAATACAGTTTTTAAAGAATTTTGACTTTGCCACTGCTTACACCCCTTCCTTTTTCTTCATTCCGAAAGGTTTCGGAACAGATATTTTTTCAATGAGCGGAACAACAAGGTTGCTGATGATAATAGCGTATGAAACGCCCTCTGCGCTTGAGCCGAGGACACGGAAAACGGCTGTTAAAAAGCCTATCAAAAGCGCATAGATTATCTGACCGCCCTTTGTAATCGGGCTTGTTGTGTAATCCGTTGCCATAAATACAGCGCCCGCCATAAGTCCGCCTGTCAAAAGATGACCGAGCATATATTCCCATGTGGGAACAACACCGGTTGAAGCAAAACTGAATATGAAAACGAACACCATTGTTGAAAGTATGTAAACGGCAGGAATTCTGATTGAAATAACCTTTCTTACGAGAAGATAAACCAAACCGATAAGAATTGCTACGCAGGATACCTCGCCGATACAGCCGCTCTTATATCCTATAAACGCATCAAGAAGATCAACACTGCCGCCTGATTTGAGTACTGCGAGCGGAGTTGCGGAAGAAACGCCGTCCACGGAGAAATCCGTCATTCTTGAAGCGAAAGAGATAAGCAAGAAGCAACGAGCCGCAAGTGCGGGGTTTACTATATTCTGGCCTATTCCGCCGAAAAGCATTTTAACAATAACTATTGCAAATACGCCGCCGATTGCAGGCACCCACCATGCAATATTGGGTGGCATATTGAGCGCAAGAATAAGACCCGTTACAACTGCGCTGAAATCAAAAACGGTTATGGGTTTCTTTACTATAAGCTCAAAAACCGCCTCTGAAACAACACAGCTTAATACGCTTGAAATGATGACAAACAGTGCGTTGAGGCCGAAATGCCACACACCGAAAGCGAGTGTTGGCACAAGCGCAATGCACACATCTATCATAATTTTACGAGTTGAACTTTTATCCCTTATATGAGGGGACACAGAAACATTATACATATTCGCCCTCCTTACTTTGCCGCCTTGCTTGCCCTAACCTGAGCCTTGGCAAGCTTAAATGACTGTGTGAGCGGTCTTTTTGCGGGGCATACATATGTACAGCATCCGCATTCAATACATTCCATTCCGCCGAGTTTTTCAAAGCGCTCGAAATCTTCGCCTTTTACACTTGCCGCCATAAGCTGGGGCACAAGATTTTCGGGGCAGACGCCAACGCACTTTCCGCAGTGTATGCAAGCCGTTGTTTTCATCTGCTCAACATCATCCTTTGTGAGCGCAAGAACGGAAGAAAATGTTTTTGTTACGGGGAAATCAAGACCAGAAAGAGCAAAGCCCATCATAGGTCCGCCCGATATTATTTTTTCGGTGTTTTCTTTAAGTCCGCCGCATTTCTCTACTACGAAAGAAGCAGGCGTACCGAGAAGAACATCGGCATTGCAGGGTTTATTTGCACCGTCGCCTGTGATAGTTACAACACGGTGAATAAGCGGTTTATTTTCGCATACCGCCTCAAAAATAGCGTATGCCGTAGCCGTATTAAGAACTACAACTCCTGCGTCGGCAGGCAGCATATGGGAATTAATTTTTCTGCCCGTAACGCTTGCAATAAGCCGTCTCTCACCGCCCTGAGGATATTTTGTTTTGAGCGGCATAACGCTTATTTTATCAGTGTTTTTGCACTGCTGTTCGAACGCCTTAATTGCATCGGGCTTATTATCCTCAATGGCAATAACAGCTTTTGCGTTTTTGAAAAGCCTGAGCGCTATTGAAACGCCCATAATAATATTGCCTGTTTCTTCAAGCATAAGCCTGTAATCCGATGTGAGATAAGGCTCGCACTCTGCACCGTTGATTATTAAATAATCAATATTTTCAGCATTCTTGGGTGCAAGCTTAACGCCTGTGGGGAAACCTGCGCCGCCCATTCCTACTATACCGTTTTCGGAAATAAGAGCAGCAAGTTCGCCGTCAGGGATTTCATTGGGATTTCTCGCCTCGCCGAAGCCTTCAACGCACTCGTTTTCAAAATCGTTTTCAACAACGATACAGTCTGAAACTCCGCCTGTAATTGTGGGGCGCTGTTCAATCGCCTTAACTTTACCTGAAACCGAGCTGTAAACAGGGCTTGAAATAAAAGACGGCGCACTGCCGATTTTCATTCCCTTGAGCACTCTGTCGCCCACCTTAACAGTGGGTACGGCAGGCGCGCCTATATGCTGGCTCATAGGAAATACCATTACCTCGGCAGCTTCTATTTTTACTATTTTTTCATTTGCGGAATACTTTTTCCCATCAAAAGGGTGTATTCCCGATTTAAAAGGCACTTTTTTCATATTAAGACACTCCTTAAATTGCATTTTACCACAAAACCGAACCTCTTTCAACCGAGTTTTTGTGAAAAAAGCATAAGAAAATCAACCGTTTTTAAAAGAAAAAAGGCTTTTGTTTAACAAAAAGCCTTTTATGCATCGTTATAAAATTGTCACACTTAATGGGTATGCTGTTCGGTTGTTGTTTCAAGCGGAAATGAATGAACAGGCTGAATTTCTGAATATGTATTTGTGGCGCTGTCATAGCTCAAAAGAGTTTTGCCGTCATAGCTGATAAAGAACTGACCAGCTGTATCTACATAAAAGCTTCCGTCACCCTTGTCCACTTTATTGCCTACCTGAACTTCTACATAATAGCCGTCATGCGTGCCGTCTGCAATTTCTTGCCCATTGTCATTATAAGCCACAAAATCATAATCAGCCCAAGTGCCCTCAATTCCGAGTTTCTCAGGTGTATAGCTTTTAATGAAATCAATACTGTCTGCGCCTTTGATTACCGCAGAATCCGTTGTTACTTCAGGCTGACTTGCCTTTTTTGAACAAGCTGAAAAAACACAGCATACAACAAGAACTACCGCTATTACCGCAATTACGATTTTATTTGCTTTCATATTCCGTCACCTTTCATATATCACGAAGCCAATCTGCCCGCCGATAAAAGAACAAATTTATAATAAGTCAATTATATATTTATGTTTCGTTTCAGTCAAGAGAGATTAGAAAAAATCAGGCGTACCTCAAACAGGAACGCCTGATTAAATATTTATTATTCAATATCCGAAAGAAGTTTTTCAACTTCGCTTTCGCCGTAAATTTCATATCCGTTGTCAAGCAAAAGCTGAGCGGTAATACCGTTGCCCTCAACAAGTGAAGAGGAAAATGTGCCGTCATAAATTACGCCCTTGCCGCAAGACGGGCTTCTCTCTTTCAACACAGCGTATCTTGCGCCGCATTCTCTTGCAACATAAAGAGTTTTTTCTGCGCCCTTTTTATATTCCTCGGTAAAATCTTCGCCGTTTTTAGAAATAGCCCTGCCGTTTATTATCTCATTCGGCACACGGGGTATTTTAAGTCCACCGAAACACTCGGGGCAAACTCCTACAATATCAAAATGCTGTGAAAGAGCAATTACTGCGTGATTTTTATTGTTTGAGCCGTTATATTTGCAGTTTTCACCCAAAAG
Source organism: uncultured Oscillospiraceae bacterium (assembly GCA_900540305.1). GTDB lineage: Bacteria > Bacillota > Clostridia > Oscillospirales > Acutalibacteraceae > Eubacterium_R. Next base: position 16,178 of record UQFL01000006.1, read on the forward strand.
GCAGGCAGAAACGATTAATTTAGGCTTTTTGCCGAGCACATATTTGTCCACCGCAGCCGCAACTCCGTCAAACTCATTTGAAAGAGTAACATATTTTGCAGCGTCCTTGCACTCCTGAGCGGCATTGCCCATAGCTGTTGAATAGCCTGCAACTCTAAGCATTTCAATATCGTTATCAGCATCGCCGAACGCTATTATCTCTTCACGCTCAATTCCGAGCTGAGAACAAACGCCGAGAAGCGCATCAGCCTTATCAACGCCCTTATATGTTATTTCAATATCGCCCGCAACGGGAGAAGTACATTTTGCGTTTTTATAAGAAAATAGATAGTCTTTTATCTCCTCGTAATATTCGCCGTCAAAGTAAAACAGATTTATCTTTTCAACTTTTCCGCCGGAAATAACCTCTTCAATATCCTCGTGAAGTTCTATTGATTTTACATAAGACTCCAAAAACTCCTGAGGCAGATTAACATTTTTAAAATACTTTTCTCTGCCTGCCTGAGCGTGCTGTGTAGAACCGGCATAAACCTCAAAGTATACGGGATATTTCATAAGAAAACCTATAATATCCCTTGCAACTTTTTCGGGCATATATTTTGTGTAAATGTTCTTTGCCTTTTTAAGGTCATAAACAGCGCTTCCGTTTGAATATATAACATAGTCTATAAACGGTATCTGGTCTATAACATTATATATTACAGAAAGCGTTCTGCCCGTAGCGATAGCAATTTTAACGCCTTTTTCGTGCGCCTCAAAAAGTGATTTTTTCGTTCTTTCGCTGACGGTTATATGGTCTGGTGAAAGCAAAGTTCCGTCAAGATCGCAGGCAATAAATTTTACAGGCATAAATTCCTCCACTGCAAAAAGGGAAATCAAAATGATTCCCCTTGAATTTAATATATTTAAATTTGGTGTCTGTTTTTAACCTTAATACGCTCCATCGCTCTGGAAAGATTAGCCTTCGTAGTATAGTAGTCAAACTGGCTCATATGCTGGCGCAGTTCTTCTTCGGCTCTTTCTTTAGCCTCTTCCGCTCTGCGCTTATCAATTTCATCGGGCAGCTCAACGGAAACGCAAATCATAGTTGCCTCGTTAGACAGAAATTCAAGAAATCCGTCGCTGACAAACGCCTCTTTAGTTTCACCGTCTGCGGTAACAAGTTTCATTTCGCCTGCGTCAATGGGAACAACCGAATTGGCGTGGTGTGCAAGAAAAGTTACCGTGCCGCCGTCAAGGTATGGGACGGTAAGGCTTTGAGCCTCGCCGTCAAAGAAAACCTTGTTTGACGCTACGATTTTTATTTTAAAGGTATCCATTACTTCATTTCCTCTGCTTTTTTAAGCACATCTTCAACAGTTCCTACATTGAAAAATGCCTGCTCGGGAACATCGTCAAGCTCACCGTCAATAATTGCCTTAAAGCCTCTTACAGTCTCCTTAACGGGTACATAAATACCTTTAAGACCTGTAAACATTTCAGCAACATGGAACGGCTGAGAAAGGAATTTTTCAATTTTTCTTGCTCTGTAAACTGTTCTCTTATCCTCTTCTGAAAGTTCTTCCATACCGAGAATTGCGATGATATCCTGAAGCTCTTTATACTTTTGCAGGTACTCCTGAACACGGCGTGCAACATTATAATGCTCTTCGCCTACTACATCCGCCTCAAGAATACGGCTGTTTGACTCAAGCGGGTCAACAGCGGGATAAATACCCTTTTCAACAATCTTTCTTGAAAGAACGGTTGTTGCGTCAAGGTGCGCAAAGGTTGTTGCGGGAGCAGGGTCTGTAAGGTCGTCCGCAGGAACATAAACAGCCTGAACAGAAGTGATTGAACCGTTCTTTGTGGAAGCGATTCTCTCCTGAAGCTCACCTACATCCGTTGCAAGTGTGGGCTGATAACCAACTGCTGACGGCATTCTTCCGAGAAGTGAAGAAACCTCAGAACCCGCCTGAATAAATCTGAATATATTATCTATGAAAAGAAGCACATCCTGATGCTCAACATCACGGAAATACTCCGCCATTGTAAGACCTGTCTCGGCAACACGCATACGAGCTCCTGGCGGCTCGTTCATCTGACCGAACACAAGTGCGGTCTTATTGATAACGCCCGATTCTTTCATTTCGTTCCAAAGGTCGTTACCCTCTCTTGAACGCTCACCTACGCCGGTGAATATTGAATATCCGCCGTGCTCGTTGGCAATGTTGGTGATAAGCTCCTGAATAAGAACTGTTTTACCAACACCTGCACCGCCGAAAAGACCGATTTTACCACCCTTGGGATACGGGGTAAGCAAGTCTATAACCTTGATACCTGTTTCGAGAATTTCAACATCTGCGCTCTGCTCTTCAAAGCTTGGCGGTCTGCGGTGAATTTCCCAATGCTCGGTATCGGACAAATCTTCCAAATCATCTATTGTTTCGCCGACAACATTGAAAAGTCTGCTAAGACATTTCTTGCCGACAGGTACGGAAATCGCCTTTCCTGTTGCAACGACTTCCATATCTTTATGAAGGCCCTCTGAAGCGGCAAGCATAATACAGCGAACTGTGCCTGCGCCTATATGCTGGGCTACCTCCATAACGAGCCTTTTGCCGTCAACAGTTACTTCGAGCGCATCTTTCAGCTTGGGAAGCTCGCCCTCAAAAAGCACATCGACAACAGGGCCCATTACCTGAACTATTTTTCCGTTATTCATTTAGGATTCCTCCTAATTTTTGTTTTTCTGCGCTTTTGCGCCTGCGATTACCTCTGTAATCTCCTGTGTGATTGCCGTCTGCCTTGCTCGGTTATACTGAACTGAGAGGTCACGGAGCATTTCGGACGCTGCGTCCGTAGCAGTCTGCATAGCCATCATTCTGGCATTGTGCTCGCTGCAATAGGATTCGATAAGCGCACCGTAAATAAATCCCGCAACATAGTCCGGAACAATGTTTTTGAAAACGGTATCCGCATCGGGCATAAATTCGGCATTTTCGTAAAGATTTTTATTGTCTCTTATCTCAATATGTTCTTTTGTCAAGGGCAAAAGTCTTTTGATTACGGGCTCAACTGTTATGGAATTAACCATTTTTGTATAAACCACATAAATCTCATCCAACTTGTTTTCTTCATAAAGCTCAACAAGCGTTTTAGCAATATGCCTTGCTCTGTTCATAGACGGATTTTGAGCGGTATATTTGAAATCAATATCAATGGGGATATTTTTTCTTTCAAAATAATGTCTGCCCACCTGACCTACGATGAAAAGCATATTCTGGGACGCCATTGCGGCGTTTTCCTCAGTTACTTTTATAATATTGTGGTTATATGCGCCTGCAAGACCTTTATCAGCCGTAATAACAAGATAGCCTCTTCTTTTGTTTTCGCCTTTCTTTGCGGCTCTTTCCTCAAAGAAATTATAGCCTGCCTCGGGCGCAACCTGAAGAATTTTTGCAAGACCGTCCTGAATCATATAGAAATACGGCTCTGTATTTTTAACATCTCGCCTTGCTTTCTGAAGCTTTGAAGAGGACACCATATACATAGCGTTTGTGATTTTCATAGTGTCCTTTATGGATTTCATTCTGCCCAGAATTTCTCTTGCATTAGCCATTATTTGCCTTTCCGAATTCGTCTATAGCATTAAGGATTTCCTGCTTGAGTTCATCACTAAGCACTTTACCCTGCTGAATTTCATCCATAATATCACTTCTGTTATCGGCAAAGTATTCAAGCAGTCTACCCTGATAAGCCTTGAGTTTCTCAACAGGAACATCAACAAACTTTTTGCCTATTGCTCCGACAAGAGTAACTATCTGCTGGGCAAGTGACATCGGGTGACCAAGGGGCTGTTTAAGAAGCTCCATAAGTCCCTTACCGTAATTAAGACCTGCTTTTGTTTCCTCATCAAGGTCTGATGAGAACTGAGTGAATACTTCCATTTCACGGAACTGCGCCAAGTCAACACGAAGCGAGCCCGCAGCCTTCTTCATAGCCTTAGTCTGAGCGGCGCCGCCTACACGGGATACTGAAAGACCTACGTTTACAGCAGGGCGCTGACCGCTGAAGAACAAGTCGCTTTCAAGGAAAATCTGACCGTCCGTAATTGAAATAACATTGGTGGGAATATATGCTGAAACATCGCCCGCCTGTGTTTCAATAATCGGAAGAGCGGTAATTGAACCGCCGCCGAGTTCATCGGACAATCTGCTTGAACGCTCAAGAAGTCTTGAGTGAAGATAGAATACATCACCGGGATACGCTTCACGACCGGGAGAACGCTCAAGAAGAAGTGAAAGCGCACGGTAAGCAACTGCGTGTTTGCTCAAATCGTCATATACGATAAGAACATCCTTGCCCTGATACATAAAGTATTCGGCAAGCGCTGTTGCGGAATAAGGTGAAATATACTGAAGCGACGCTGAATCTGCTGCTGTTGAGCAGACAACGATTGTATAATCCATAGCGCCGTTTTTATTGAGTGTGCTTACAAGCTTTGCAACGGTTGAAGATTTCTGACCGATTGCGTTATAAATGCAGATACAATTCTTGCCTTTCTGGTTAAGAATAGTATCAAGGGCTATTGAAGTTTTACCTGTCTGACGGTCGCCTATGATAAGCTCACGCTGACCTCTGCCTATCGGGAACATTGAGTCAATTGAAAGAATACCTGTTTCAAGAGGCTCTGAAACCGATTTACGGTCTACAATAGAGGGTGCGCTGTTTTCTACAAGGCGGTAATCGTCAGCCTTAATGCTGCCAAGACCGTCAATAGGCTCGCAAAGAGCGTTTACAACTCTGCCGATAAATCCGTCGCCAACGGGAACGCCTGCTTTTCTGTAAGTACGCTTAACTCTTGTGCCTGCGTGAATTTCACTGTCAAGACCGAAAATAATACAGCCGACTGTATTTCTCTTTATATCCTGAATCATGCCCTTAATGCCTGATTCAAACAATACTATCTCGCCGTACATAACATGCTCAAGGCCGTGAATAGTTGCAATACCGTCACCTACTGAAATAACGGTGCCTATCTCTTCATCAGAAGTTTCAAACTCATAATTCTTAACCTCTGTTTTAAGAATGGAGATTATATCCCCGGCTTTTTCGGCGTCTGACTTTTTAGCGTCTTCAACAAGTTTTGTTTTGATTTCGTTGATTTTAGCTTTAAGGCTTCTGTCAATTCTCTTGTTGCCCACTTCGATTACGAAACCGCCGATAAGACTTTCGTCCTTAACGATTTCAACTTCAACCGAGCCTGCGTTTTCTTCTTTGAGAATATAATCCTTAATTCCCTGAAGCTGTTTTTCGTCGGGCTCTGTTACACAGTAAAGAGTTGCTCTGCAAACCTTGTTTTTCTTATCAATTGCTTTAATATACTCGCTGATAAGTTCATCAAGTGCTTCGATATTGCAGTCCACGCTCAAATCGAACATAATATCCGAAACGGTTGATGAAAAAATCTCCTCAACAACCTTTTTCTTTTCGGCAACTGTTACAGTGGGGCTGTTTAAAATCTGACTAAGCTCTTTGGTTTTCAACAAGTCCTGAGCTTTTTCAAGCTCTGAAACGCTGACCTCGGATAAAAGCAGCGTTTTAATCATTTCATCAATACTATGATTCATTACTTATCACTGCTTTCATTTAAAAATTCATCAAAAATATTGCTGTTTGCGTCTGCATCGATTTTAGCTGCAACAACTTTTTCAGCCGCCTCAATAGCAAGCGAAGCAATATCTTCCTTTGCGCTTCTGCGCGCTTTTTCGCTTTCCGATTCTATTTGCTTCATAGCATCGGATTTCATCTTTTTAACATCTTCATGCGCTCTGTCAATAATCTTGTCATACTCTATTTTAGCATTCTGTCTTGCCTCTGCAAGAATACGGCCTTTTTCATCATCAACGCCCTGAAGACTGTTTTCATACTGCTCTTTGAGCTCAAGCGCCTCTGCCTTTACGGCGTCTGCGTCTGAAAATTGTTTATTTATCATTTCTTTACGCTCATTCATAACCTTTAATATCGGCTTGAACAAGAATCTCTTCATAAGCAGATAAAATATAACAAGGTTTATAAGCGTAAAAAGAATGTTCCAGTCAAACTTAAGCATTAACTGTTTTCCTTTCGCTTATAAATTATTTTACCATGAAAATTACAAGGATGCTTGTAACAAGGCCGTATACGGCTGTTGCCTCTGCAAGCGCACAACCAAGAATAAGTGTTGTTCTGATGTCGCCTGCTGCCTCGGGCTGACGTGCAATACCCTCAACTGCTTTACCTGTTGCGATACCGATACCGATACCTGCGCCTAAACCTGCCAAAACTGCAATTCCTGCACCTATTGCTACTCCCATAATTCTTTTTCTCCTTTTATCTTTTAATTAATAGTAATGTTTTTTATTCTTCAACAGCTTCCTGTATATACATAGCTGTTAAAAATACGAAAATGTAAGCCTGTAAGAAGCCGTCGAACAAATCGAAATAGAAGCTGAACGCAAGAGAAACACCTATTTTAAAGAATATGATGCTCTTGAGAAGCTCCATAATAATGAACGCACCGATTACATTACCGAAAAGTCGCATACACAGCGACAAAGGCTTGATTATGATCTCAAGAATATTTATCGGGGTTACTATTGCGACGGGCTTTGAAAACGCCTTAAGATGACCTCGCAATCCTTTCTCTTTTATTCCTGCCACCTCAACGAGCACAATGCTTGTTATAGCCATTGCGGCTGTAACCTGCATACTTTTTGTAGGCGGTTTAAAGCCGAGGATGCCTATCATATTAGACGCGCCGATGAAAATCGCAGTGCTCATAAGCCAAGGCATATATTTTTCGCCTTTTTCACCCATGATACCTCTGAAGAAGTTCATCATTTTATCCATACAGATTTCAAGAATCTGCTGGCGCTTTCCGATTTCGCCCTGAACCTTGAGATTTCTTGTCAGAATAATCGCAAGAATTGTCAGCGCCGCCATAATTATCCACGAAACAACAGTTGTTTCATCTACGGATATATCAGTATGCGGTATCGTGAACACTTCCTGGATTTCAAGCTGGTCAAGCAACTCTTCTTTAAGGTCCATTGTCACGGGCATTAAATCCATATACTCGCCTCCTATATCATAATTCGCCACCATTATAGCACTTCTTTTTCGATTTGCAACAGATTGCCGCTAAAACAAGGCATTTGTATAAAAATTTTAGTTTGATGCCAAACTTTTTTATCCAAAAGTAATATTTACATATCACAATAAATGGTTTATAATATTTTTGCTAAACCGAAGTTAAAATATACTAATAATAGTTATAAATAGTACATTTATATATAAAGATGCAGAAAGGCTATGGAATAACAAATGGCTAAAGAACAGAAAAAAATGGTTGACGACATCACCTCTATGGACGAGGATTTTGCAAAATGGTACACAGACATTTGCAGAAAAGCGGAGTTAATCGAATACACAAGTGTTAAGGGTTGTATGGTTATCCGCCCTTACGGCTATGCAATATGGGAAAATATTCAGAAAATACTTGATTCTATGTTCAAGGAAACAGGGCACGAAAATGTTTGTATGCCCATGTTTATCCCCGAAAGCCTGCTTCAGAAAGAAAAGGACCATGTTGAGGGCTTTGCTCCCGAATGTGCATGGGTTACGGTAGGCGGAAGCGAAGAACTCGAAGAGCGTCTTTGCGTTCGTCCCACATCTGAAACTCTTTTCTGCGAGCATTTTAAAAACATTGTTCATTCATACAGAGACCTTCCCAAACTTTATAATCAGTGGGTTTCTGTTGTTCGTTGGGAAAAAACAACAAGACCATTCCTCAGATCAAGAGAATTTCTCTGGCAGGAGGGTCACACTCTTCACGAGACTGCCGAAGAGGCTATTGAAGAGACTGAAAAAATGCTCAACATTTACACAAAATTCTGCCAGGAATATCTTGCAATGCCCGTTGTTCAGGGTATGAAGACAGAGAGCGACAAATTCGCAGGCGCAGAGCGCACATACTGCATTGAAGCTCTTATGCACGACGGCAAGGCACTTCAGGCAGGTACATCCCATTATTTCGGTGACGGATTTGCAAAAGCTTTTGACATTCAGTTTGCAGACAAGGACAACAAACTCAAATATCCTCACCAGACATCTTGGGGAATGACTACACGCCTTATCGGCGCAATCATAATGACTCACGGCGACAACAACGGACTTGTTCTTCCGCCCGCCGTTGCACCTATTCAGGTTATGGTTATCCCCGTAGCACAGCACAAAGAGGGCGTACTTGAAAAGGCAAACGAGGTATGCGACAGACTTAAAGCTGTATGCAGAGCTAAAATTGACGATTCTAACAACTCTCCCGGATGGAAATTTGCTGAATATGAAATGAAAGGTGTTCCCGTAAGAGTTGAAATCGGCCCTAAAGATATTGAAAATAATCAGTGCGTAGTAGTTACAAGACACAACAGAGAAAAGACTTTTGTTTCACTTGACGAACTTGAGGAAGTTGTTCTTCAGAAACTTCAGGAAGTTAGAGACGGTCTTTATCAGGCTGCTCTTGAAAACAGAGAAAGACGCACTTTTGCCTGCAAAAACACAGATGAAATCACAAAGGCGCTTGAAGAAAACGGCGACGGATTTATCAAGGCAATGTGGTGCGGATGTGAAGAATGCGAGGATAAGGTTAAAGAACTTACCGGCGTAGGCTCAAGATGTATTCCGCTTGAACAGGAACATATTTCGGATACCTGCGTATGCTGCGGTAAACCTGCTAAATATATGCTCTATTGGGGTAAAGCATATTAATAGATATAAACACATAAACACAATTTATAATGGGGAAAGGATTACAGTATGGCAGTATTAGTTACAGGCGGCGCCGGATATATCGGAAGCCACACATGCGTTGAACTTATAAATGCGGGTGTAGATGTTGTTATTGTTGACAATTTCTACAACTGCAAAAAATCAAGCCTTGACAGAATCAGGGCTTTGGTTGACAGAGATTTTAAATTCTATGAATGCGATATCCGCGACAAAGAGGGTATGGATAAAATCTTCAAGGCTGAAGATATTGATTCTGTTATCCACTTTGCAGGACTTAAAGCGGTAGGCGAAAGCGTTCACAAGCCGCTTGAGTATTTTGACAACAATGTTAACGGCACACTTGTTTTGCTTGATGTTATGAGAAACAACGGCTGTAAAAAAATCGTTTTCTCATCTTCAGCAACAGTTTACGGAATGAATAACATTTCTCCGCTTACAGAAGATATGGAAGTTGGCGGCGTTACAAACCCGTACGGCAGAACAAAATATATGATTGAATGTATTTTGAAAGACCTTTACACATCTGACAACAGCTGGTCAATCTGTCTTCTCCGCTACTTCAACCCCATCGGCGCACACAAGAGCGGAACTATGGGTGAAGACCCGAACGGAATCCCCAACAACCTTATGCCGTATATCACTCAGGTTGCTATCGGCAAGATGGAATACCTCAATGTTTGGGGCGATGATTATGATACTCATGACGGCACAGGCGTTCGTGACTATATCCATGTTGTTGACCTTGCTCTCGGCCATGTAAAGGCTGTTGAAAAGGTTGAAGAGGCAAGCGGTCTTTACATCTACAACCTCGGCACAGGAACAGGTTACAGCGTTCTTGATGTTGTAAAAGCGTTTGAAAAGGCTTCAGGCGTTAAGGTTCCGTACAAAATCGGACCTCGCAGAGAAGGCGACATTGCTACCTGCTATTCAGACCCGTCCAAAGCTTATAAAGAGCTTGGCTGGAAAGCTGAAAGAGGAATTGAAGAGATGTGTGAGGACAGCTGGCGTTGGCAGAGCCAGAATCCTAACGGCTATCCCGACTGATTAATATAATTACCACAAAATAAAAACAGCGAGCGGATTAATCCGTTCGCTGTTTTTTTTGCGCATAAACGCCGATTATGGGGTGTTAACATTAATAATACTGTCTGTCTTCAGAATTTCCCTTTTCTGAAAGCTCATACATTTGCGTTTGCTCATTATAGGAATACACATAATAATAACTGCCGTTATCAGCAAAATAAGTATCTGTCAACTCGTCATAATAATACCAATCGCTTGTATCAAGACCGTATTGAAACATATAGTTTTCACGCTCTTCGGCTGAAAGCGCATTATAATACTCTGCAAAACCTCTTAGCGCCTTATCAACTCCGTAATTATACTCACGGAAATCCGAATTGCCTTTATAAATTATTTTTGACGATTTATCCTCGGAATTTTCAAACTCAAAATACTTGCTGTATTTAGTATTAACAAGATTGATAAGCGCTGTTTTTGCATCTTTAGCTACAAGGTGGTCATCGCTTTGAGCAAGCTCAGTTATATACGGTGTGGCAGTTGCCGAAAGGTTTGCAAGGTAATCAACATCAATTGTTTCCACCTTATTATTTCTATATGCCTCAACATCATATTTAGCAATAAACGCATCTATGTCTAAGAATGAAATGCCTATAAATATAACGCTGCAAACAATTATTATCGGCTGCATATAGTTTACTTTCGGCAAAAAGATATGAACTATATAGAAAAAGATTATAACAAGCAGCATAACCATAAGCACGGATATGAGCAGGCGGTTTTTTGTAAGAGCGTAAATATCAATATAAAGCTTCATTTTTGAAAACGCCGTTATGATAAGCACTATTGAAAATGCAAGTATATATGCTGAAAGCGCTTTTACTGAAACATACTGCTTTTGCCCTTTTCTTTTTGTGAAAAGATTTGCTAAAAACAGCAGTATAACATTGATAATACAAATGGCGAACATTTCAAAAAAGCCGCGCCTTGCGTATCCGCTGGCTGAATACTCGTATCCCTCGGGTAAAATTCCCGAAAATGCGCTGAAAAAGTAAGCAAGCTGTGAAAACAGATAAACGAGATAAGTGATAGATATTACAGAGAGAAATGAAACCGTTATTGAAACGGGTATGCCGAAACGCAAAGCGGCATTTTTGGCGGCAAATTCAGAACCTGTTTTGAGATTTCTCTTTTTTGAAAGCATATAGGAAATTACAAAAGGTGCAATCAAAATTGTTAATATGATTTCACCTATATAATCGCCCAAATTTTTAATAATGCTTGTTACAAGCCCCTCAAAAGCGGCGTCACTGTTCATGAGAATCGGTACTACCGCAAGAAGCACGGGAATTGAAATGCCTATACCGATAATAGCGCCTGCAAAATTCTTTTTGCATTTGAAAGATTTGCCAGCCGCGCCTGCATTTGCGCCCAAATTAATCAGCGGCGATATTGTTGTACTGCTTATCAAATCTATAAGCATTTTATAACTGCCCTGCCTGTTTCGGAAAGTTCCGCTGATTCCGCAAGTATAAATCGTAAACAAAGCGGTAATCAAAAATACCATTATGCAGTTTATAAAAACATCACGGAACACCGCAAGCGTTACTGCCCCAGCAAGGGACAACGCACCGCATACATAGGAGAATGCTGAGGCTTTTACATCTTTTTTCCACAAAAACGCCGTTACAATGGCAAAAAGCAGGAAAAACGAAATTGTAAAACCTAGATTAAAAAAGTGGAAAATTGAAAAATCAATAAAAACAAATGTCCATACCGCAAAAAGGAAAAGAAAGATATTTTCCTTTTTATTAAGCGGTGAAATATTTTTTGTTTTTTTCACAGGCATAACGGAAATATTGGGAGCAGATTGAGGTGCATTTTCCATATCTGTCTGCGCTTTAAATTCCGTATTCACTTGTGTTTTGGTTACAGGGTCATAGTACACGCCCGAATTATTTGAATTGAAATCCATACCGTTTCCTTTCTGCGGGGGTGTGGCTATTCATCAAATTCAAGAATATCCCCCGGCTGGCACTGAAGCTCTCTGCAAATCGCTTCAAGAGTTGAAAATCGTATTGCCTTTGCCTTTCCCGTTTTAAGAATAGATAAGTTTGCCTGTGTTATGCCTATTTTGTTTGCAAGCTCAAGCGAGCTCATTTTTCTTTTTGCAAGCATAACATCAAGATTTACGGTAATTCCCATTTGCTCCCCCTATATTGTAAGTTCGTTTTCTTTTTTGATTTTTATTGATGCGTCAAAGACATGCCCAACAACAAGTACTATGAGACCCACAAAAATCTCCATTACAACAATAGCAATTAAAATTGACGCTCCGGGAGAAGCATTAAAGAAGAAATACACGCAAAATACGGCTCCTACTGCCGCCGCCAAAAAACAGCAACAGCTGAGTAGGCGCAAAAGCAAAACATTTTTCTCGTCAAAAACAATTTCCTTTCTGATATTTATCATAAGCTTATCAAGGCAGATAAGCGCCGCAAGCCCCACGGGAAGAGCTATATAAAGCGGGGTTAAAAACATACTCATAGGAATTCTACTTTCCATAAATTTGCAGTAAAACGGCGCGCCTATCGCAACAGCCGCCCATACAAAATAGAAAATCCTGACCATAATATGAGTTATTTTGACTGCCTTACTTTTCTTAAACATAGATTAATCCTCCAAGAAAGCTTTCTTTCAATATCTTTATAACAGCAAAATTATCGTTTGTCAATAATTTTTTATCATTTTTCGATTAATTCACAATTTTTTTATATTTAGACAAAAAGAAAAACCGCCTTTGAAAGGCGGTTAAAAATAGGCTTTTAACTACATTTTGTTTGTGATAAACACGGCAAGCACAATATCAATTACAAAAAATACAAGCGCAACAGCGGACAAAAAGATTGTTTTTTTGTTTTTGCTCTGCTGGCTTTCGGTTAACTGAGCGCCCTTTGATTTCATTACAAGCGGCACTGCAAGACCCATTGCCGCAAAGGCGGGGCAAATACCTATTGTGCACACGCCGATTGCCGCCATAGTAAACGCAAAATCACAAAGTTTCTGCACAGGGTCTTTCTGCGGTTTTTTCTCTTTGTTATCTTTTTCATTCTTCATTTTTATCACCCTCATAAACTATGCCGTATTTTATAACGATACGGTTTAATTTTTTTATAAACGCCTCTCCGAAAAGGAAGAGAAACAGCGCAGTAGCCGCGCCGAAAACGGCGGAAAACGGTATTCCTGCCGCATAAATTGCAATAACGCCGGACAGGGTATAATCGCTGAGCATTGTAAGCACGGAACTTGTATCTACAATTATACCGTAAAGCGCAAAAGAAAGCAAAAAGCCGACAATGGCAAGCAGCCATCTGTTTGGCTTGATTTTATTGAAAATCAGCCCTGAAATAAAGCCGATAAGTCCGAGCGCAACCATCTGAAACAAAGTCCATACACCCTGCCCGAACAGAAAATTCGAGACAAATGCGGAAAAAGCGCCGATTATATACCCTCTTTGAGCACCGAGACAAACTGCGCTGACAATAACAACCGCCGCAATAGGTTTGAACTGCGGCACAACATAAAACGCCGCCCTTGAAGCCACCGCAAGAGCAATCAGAGACGCCATAAGCGCCATTTCACGGGCTGACGGTATTGATTTTTCGTAACTTATAAAAAACGGCAGAAGTGAAAGCACAATAATTATTGCGGCGCACAGATAATATGACGCAGATTCTGCAAAAAATAACTGCCACACAACGGTGAGCACAAGCGCCGCTATTATAAACAAGAGGAAAATTGCCTGAGAATACTTTTTCATTTTTCCTCCTTAGCGTCATCAACAGACACAATGCGCCCGCCACTCATTCGGGAAAGCGAAGTTGTATAGATTTCAAGAGAAGAGAAAAACGCACGCCTATCATCGCTTGACGCAATTTTTCCGCTGAAAAGGAATGAAACATAATCTGCATATCTGCCTGCGAACTCCAAATCGTGGGTTACAAGTATTATTGTTTTACCCTCGTCACAAAGCCGTTTTAATATGCGGGCAAGTTCTGTTTTAAAAGCGGCGTCAACTGATTTTGTAGGCTCGTCAAGCAAAATTATATCCGCACCGCTTTGAATGGCTTTGGCTATGGCTACTCGCTGAGCCTCGCCGCCGCTCAAATCAAACGGATTTCTGCCAAGAAGCTCTGAGAGTGAAAACTGCTCTATAATTTGAGAATCTTGCACTTCTTCTGCAACGGTGTCATAGAGGAAAACCGTCTGCACATTCTGTGGCATAAGCGCAGTTTTGCCGCTCGTCTTTATTTTTCCGCCGTAAGGTTTTGAAACTTTTGCAAGGCATTTTAAGAGCGTTGTTTTTCCGCTTCCGTTAGCACCAACAACAGCGTTTATTTTGCCTTTATACGCCTTATAATCAAGGTCAAAAAGTATATCCCTGCCGCCCTTTTTATACGCAAAACAAACACCTTTTGCAACAAGCGCCGCCGTTTCGCCCTTTATATCAGGCTTTATATATGGCTTTTCGCAAAGCTTTTCAACCTCGATTTTTGCCGCTGTAAAATCAAGCGGCGTACTTTTTAAAAGCTGTGTATAAGCAGGAAGAATTGCCGCCATATCGCTACTATTAGCAACAAGATGATTTGCCAGGCCATTAGGCGAGCCGAAAAATTCAGCCCTGCCCGAATCAAGAAACAGCGTGCAATCCGCATCTGCCATCAAATCAGATTTATGCTCGCACATAATCACCGTTACACCGTTTTCCCTGTTAAGCCTTCTGACTGCGGAGTATAAACTTTGCGCCGAAACGGGGTCAAGCTGAGAGCAAGGCTCGTCCAGCACAAGCAAATCGGGCATTAGTATCATTGTGCAGGCAAGCGCAAGAAGCTGTTTTACACCGCCTGAAAGATTTTCCGTTTTTTCATCTATGTATGAGTTAAGATTGAAATAGCTTGCAGTTTCCGCAATTTTAAGAGCCGCCTGACTGTTTGTAAGCTCAGTGTTTTGAAGCGCAAACTGAAGTTCGCCGAAAACTGTATCCGTAACGATATTGCTTTCAACATTCTGATTTAAATATCCTATTTTATCCGTGTTTATTTCAATCTTTCCGCTCGTTTTGCCAAACGGGGCAAGTTCTTTTTTGAAAAGCCGCAAAAGGGTTGATTTTCCGCTTCCCGACTTTCCGCACACAAAGCAGAAACTTCCTCTTTCAAGATTGAGATTTACATTTTCAAGAGCATTTTTTGATGCTTTCGGATAGGAAAATGTTAAATTTTTGATTTCAAGAAACGCCATTTAACATCCTCCTTTAAATCTATAATACAAGGCAAAAAAGAGCACAACGCAAACGCAATTAACGGCGCTATGCTGAAATTTTTTAATTCAAGTGTGTATCTGTATTCAAATTCATTTAAGCCTGCCGCCTTAAAAGCAATCTGCAAAGCGAGCGACAGTATAAAAAATACAATCAAAATAATATCAGTAAATTTATAGGAATAGCGTGAAAAATGCCGCCTTTTTTCACCGAATCCACTTGATTTCATTGTATCTGCGGTTTCAATGCTGTTTTCAAGCGTTATTGAAACGAGTGCAGAAAATCTTGCAATCGTATTTTTCAGCCCCTTTGTTTCATTTCCAAGCCCTGTTTGTGCGTCTTTTATCTCTCCAGCCGTTTTAATCAAAAGAGGAATAAAACGCAACACCATTGAAAAAAGCAGAGTTAAATTTGGGGCGAATCTGCCAAATAGCGAGGTAAATTTTTCGCTTGAAACAACCTCGTTATAACACAAAAACCACATTATGACACTGCCGAGCATAAGGCCTGTCAGCAAGCCGTAAACAAGCGCTTCAAGAGTAAAGCCGAGAGAAAAAACGGTGAACAAAACTGTTTGCCCGTATCGGCAAAAAAGCATATTGAAAAGTGCAACCGCCGCAACAAGGGGCAGAATGAATTTAAAAAAGGACGATAACGCTTTTTTACCGCACAAAATTACATAATATGCAAAAGCCGAAACGAACGAAACGGCGCTGTAAACAGGGTTTACAAACACAAGGCTGACGATGATTACCGCTGAAAAAAAGGAGAAGCCGACAGCGGGATGAAATTTTGAAAATCTATCCATGCCGAATCCTCCGTAAAAATTAATATTCTATTCCCCTGCGTGCGGCAACGCCCGAATCAAAGGGGTGTTTTTCCTTTCTCATTTCTGTTATATAATCTGCCTTATCAAAAAGGAAATCGTTTTTTATATGCCCCGTAATTACATATTCTTTATCGGGCGAAAAAGAAATTTCTTCAACATATTTTTCACCGAGCAGAGATATAACATCAAGAAATTCATCAAGTACAATAATATCAGCGTCTGAGTTAAACGCATTTTCAACTGTGCTAAACAGAAAATCACAGTACTCTTTTTTCTCTTCTTCGCTCATATTAAAAAGAAATTTTACCTCATCGGGGTTTTTGAAAAAATTAATATCACATTTTGCAAATCGCTCTGAAGATGAATTATCCTTTAAAAACGAAAAGAAATCAACCTTTTTCCCTGCGCCGCACGCACGAAGCGCAAGGCCAAGCGCGGCAGAAGTTTTTCCCTTTCCGTAACCGTAGTAAATATGAATCATCTTATTCTTACATCCTGCTTTGTCTTAAAGCGATAGCCGTATTGGTCAAGAATATGCATTTTATTAAGCGCAGTCATCGCACCCTTTGCAACACAAAGCTGTGCTCTCGGCGCAACTGTAACATCAATGCCGAGCGCCTCGGAAAACAGCTTATCTATTCCGTAAATTTCAGAACAGCCGCCAGTTATAATAGCGCCGCTTTCTGTTATATCGGCAACAAGCTGCGGAGTTGTGCGCTCAAAAAGAACAGATGCCGCAGAGGTAAGCTCTTCAAAAAGAGGTTTTAGGCACTCGTAAATTTCATTTCCGTCCACCTCAACAGCGGCGGGCATATTTGAAAACATATCCCTGCCCTTTACCTGCATTGTAACATCCTCATCCCTCGGCATTGCGCCTGCAATTCTGTTTTTAACTTCCTCAGCTGTGCGCTTTCCGATAAGAACACCGTATTTATCACGCATATAGCGTGTGATTTCCTCATCAAATCTGTTGCCTGCGATATGAACTGTATCTATCTGACTCATACTGCCCTGACTTATAACCGCCATATCAGTTGTACCGCCGCCGATGTCGATAACAAATGCGCCTGTCGGCTGAAGAGGGTCTACCCCCGCACCGAAAGCGGCGCAAAGCGGCTCTTCAACAAGGCAAACAGATCTTGCGCCCGCTGTTATAATTACTGAAATAAGCGTACGCCTTTCAACATCTGTTGCAAGGGCGGAAACAGCCGCCACTACTCTGGGTTTGAAAATACTTTTCTTAATTATTTTATTAATATAAAATTCCACCATCTGAACGGCGATGGAATAATTTGTAATCGCACCGTTTATTATAGGCTGAATTACCGAAACTCCGCTCGGTTCTCTGCCCTCAAGATAATACGCTCTTCTGCCTGCGTATAATATTTTTTCAGTCTCGGTGTCATAAGCTACATACGACGGCTCATTTACAACAATTCCCTTGCCGGGAACTGAAATAACTATTGAGCTTGTACCGAGATCTATTCCCAAATCATAACCAAACATAAAGTCATCCCTTATTATTAAATCCGATATATAGATGTTACTTTATAACGCCGTTGTTGTCAACCGTTAAAAAGTGAAGAAGCGCACTGTAACGCCTGCTTTTTTTATCGTTTTCCACCATATTTTTAACACTGCCCTCATTACCGACAAGGACAATGAGTTTTTTTGCTCTTGTGATAGCTGTGTAAAACAAATTTCTGTAAGAAAGCTTTTGAGGAACGGACAGCACGGGCATTACAACGCAGTCAAATTCCGAGCCCTGACTTTTATGCACCGTCACCGCATAAGCAAGCTCCAACTCTGCCGCATTCTCTATTGAATACATAGCCTCTCTGTCATCAAATCTTACATTAAGAATATCAGCCGCCCTGTCAATTCTCGTAATTATGCCTATGTCTCCGTTAAAAACGCCTGAGCCGTTTTCACTGCTTTTAAACCACGGAACATCATAGTTATTTTTAATCTGCATAACCTTGTCGCCCTCACGAAGTGTATAGCCTTTGGAGGTTATTTCACGCTTTCCTTTTTCAGGCGGATTGAGCGCTTTTTGCAGCATAATATTGATTGTCTGCGAGCCTACCTCACCCTTTTTGCTCGGACAAAGCACCTGTATATCATCTATCGGGCTGAATCCGTAAGCCTGAGGCAGACGGCGTGTTACTAAATCCACAATTTTAGAAGCCGCTCTGAAATTAATATGCTCTCTGAGAAGAAAGAAATCGTCATTACTGCTGTCTGCATTCATAACAGGCATTTCGCCCTTTACCACTCTGTGGGCATTTGTAACAATAAGACTTTCCATTGCCTGCCTGAAAATTTTATCAAGCTGAACAACAGGAATCAAGCCGCTGTCAACAAGGTCTTTGAGTACATTGCCTGCGCCTACGGGCGGAAGTTGGTCGTTATCCCCCACCATTATCAGCCTTGCGTGAAGCGGCATAGCGTCAAGTAAAGCATTAAAAAGAAAAATGTCAACCATTGAAAGCTCGTCTACGATAACGGCGTCCACATCGAGGGGATTTTTTGCGTTATGCTTAAAAACGGGGTTATCGCTGCCCTCTTTAAACTCAACTTCAAGCATACGGTGAATTGTTTTTGCCTCTTCGCCCGTGAGTTCAGTCATCCTCTTTGCAGCTCTACCTGTGGGTGCGGCAAGGGCAACATTCAGACCTCTGTTTTTCATCAGGGTGATTATGCCTTTAACAGTTGTTGTTTTTCCCGTACCCGGTCCGCCTGTAAGAATTAGCAGTCCTTTATTAACTGCAATCTCTATCGCTCGGCGCTGTTTTTCGTCAAACTCAATACCGTTGACCTGTTCAAACGCAAAAACTTCACTCGAAAATATTTCAGTCTGCTGCGGCGGATAATTAACCATTACTTTAATGCGCTGAGCAATATCACTTTCTGCATTATATGCAGAGGGAGTAAAGAGAAACTCTTTAGAACCTATCTCCTCTCGGAAAAGCTCATGCTGTTCAATAGCACTGTCAACAGCTATTTCCGCCGTATCCTGCGAACAGTCAAGATAATTCATTGCCGTGCTGACAACGGAATTCCTCGGCAGGCAGGTGTGACCGTTTGAAATATTATGCCGTACAATATGCGTTACAAGCGACTGCGCCCTCAAATCTTGAGATACTGGGAATTCAAGTTCCTGTGAGATTTCATCCGCCCGTTCAAAATCAAGTATACCGCTTTGAACGAAATAGAACGGATTTTCATTAAATGCGTCCACCGCATTTTCGCCGTAATATTTATATGCTTCAAAAGCCTCCTGCTGAGAAAGCCCTTTATTTACAAGTTCCTCAATAGTCTGCCTTGAACCGAACTGTTCTTTAAAATATTTCTGAATTTCCCTCGCCTTAGGCTTGCTTATACCTTTAATCTGCGAAAGTCTGTCTACATCGTTTTCAATAACATCAAAAGCTTCTGCACCGAATGCTTCAACGATTTTGACAGCCGTAGCTTCCCTTACGCCTTTTATGATACCGCTTGAAAGGTAGCGGAGTATTCCTGCAGCGTCACTAGGCATAGTTTGCTCAAGTTTTTCCGCCTTAAACTGTCTGCCGAATGACGGATGAATCACCCATTCACCATCCGCAACGACCTCTATTCCCTCTGCAAGCGGCGGAAAATTACCCACTATTGTTACAGGATCGCCGTTTGATGAAACCGTCACAACAGTATAGCCGTTTTCCTGATTATAATAAGTTATATCTTCAACAACGCCTTTGATTTTTTCGAGCGTATTTTCAGCCACGGTTTCACCTCCGACATTAAAATTCAACCGATAATAATTATATCATATAATACGGCAAATTTAAACAAAAAAAGAGCAAGCACTGAGTGCTTGCTCATAATTTGTAATTAAAAATTACTCGTTGATTTCTGTAACAACGCCTGAACCTACTGTTCTACCACCTTCACGAATAGCGAAACGAAGTCCCTTTTCGATAGCGATAGGAGTGATAAGTTCTACATCCATAACGATGTTATCGCCAGGCATACACATCTCTGTGCCTTCGGGAAGAGTGATAACGCCTGTAACGTCAGTTGTTCTGAAATAGAACTGAGGACGATAGTTGTTGAAGAAAGGAGTATGACGGCCGCCTTCATCCTTGGTCAATACGTAAACCTGACCCTTGAACTTTGTGTGGGGATGAATTGAACCGGGCTTTGCAAGAACCTGGCCACGCTGAATCTCTGTTCTCTGAACACCACGAAGAAGCGCACCAACGTTATCACCAGCCTGTGTGAAGTCAAGTGACTTACGGAACATTTCAAGACCTGTGCAAACTGTCTTTCTGATTTCTTCCTTAATACCAACGATTTCAACTTCCTCGTTGAGCTTAAGGATACCACGCTCTACCTTACCAGTAGCAACAGTACCACGACCTGTGATTGTCATAACATCCTCTACGGGCATAAGGAACGGAAGGTTCTCGTCACGCTCAGGAGTGGGGATGTAGCTGTCAACAGCAGCAAGAAGCTCTCTGATGCAGTCGCAAGCAGGATCGTCGTTTGAAGGAGCGTTAAGAGCGTTAAGAGCTGAACCTCTGATGATCGGAATGTCATCTCCGGGGAATTCATACTCGCTAAGAGTATCACGGATTTCCATTTCAACAAGCTCAAGAAGCTCTTCGTCGTCAACCTGGTCAACCTTGTTCATGAATACTACGATGTAGGGTACGCCTACCTGACGAGCAAGAAGAAGGTGCTCTTTTGTCTGAGCCATAGGACCATCAGTTGCAGCGATAACAAGGATAGCACCGTCCATCTGAGCAGCACCGGTGATCATGTTCTTGATATAGTCAGCATGTCCGGGGCAGTCAACGTGTGCATAGTGACGAGTTTCTGTTTCATACTCAACGTGAGCTGTGTTAATTGTGATACCACGCTCTCTCTCTTCAGGAGCCTTATCGATATCTGCATAGTCTTCGAACTTAGCGAAGCCTTCATTTGCAAGAAACTTAGTAATAGCAGCTGTAAGAGTTGTCTTACCGTGGTCAACGTGTCCGATTGTACCGATGTTAACATGCGGTTTAGAACGGTTAAACTTTTCTTTTGCCATTGGGATTTCCTCCTTAAATTTACAATAGTAAAATTGTTATGATTATTTTATCAAAGGTACGATAAAATATCAAGTGTTTTTAGTAATTTTTATAATGAATTAATGCCTAGACGGTTATATCGACAAATTAGTCCTTTTTAGCCCTAGCAGAGATAATACCCTCTGAAATTGACTTCGGAACCTGCTCATAACCATCGGGTTCCATGGTGTACTGACCACGGCCCTGAGTCTTTGAACGAAGGTCGTTTACATAACCGAACATTTCTGAAAGCGGAACACGAGCATTGATCTGCTTAGCGCCTGCTCTGTCTTCCATACCCTGAATCTGTCCACGGCGAGAGTTAAGGTCGCCGATTACATCACCCATATAATCCTCGGGAACGATTACGGTAACTTTCATCATAGGCTCAAGAATTGCGGGATTTGCTTTCTTAGCAGCATCTTTGAATGCCATTGAACCAGCGATCTTGAATGCCATTTCTGAAGAGTCAACCTCATGGTAAGATCCATCATAAAGCTCAACTTTGATGTCAACCATAGGATAGCCGGCGAGAACACCGCTCTTCATAGCGCCCTGGATACCTGCATCAACAGCGGGGATATATTCCTTGGGAATAGCACCGCCGACAATAGAGTTAACGAACTCGTAACCCTTGCCGATACCGTTTTCGTCAAGGTTCGGTGACATACGGATTTTAACATGACCGTACTGACCTGAACCACCTGACTGACGCTTATATTTTGTATCAGACATAGATTCTGACTGAATTGTTTCTTTATAAGCAACCTGAGGTGCGCCTACATTAGCCTCTACCTTGAACTCACGAAGCATACGGTCAACAATGATTTCAAGATGGAGCTCACCCATACCTGCGATAATTGTCTGTCCTGTTTCTTCATCGGTATAAGCCTTGAATGTGGGGTCTTCTTCTGCAAGCTTTGCAAGAGCGATACCCATCTTTTCCTGGCCAGCCTTTGTTTTAGGCTCGATAGCAACACGGATAACAGGGTCGGGGAAATTCATTGATTCAAGAATGATGGGGTGATTCTCGTCGCAGAGTGTATCACCTGTTGTTGTATTCTTAAGACCAACTGCAGCAGCGATATCGCCTGCGTAAACAGTTTCGATATCTTCTCTGTGGTTAGAGTGCATCTGAAGAATACGGCCCATTCTTTCTCTGTGGCCCTTAACTGAGTTGTAAACCTGAGAACCTGCCTCAAGTGTTCCTGAATATACACGGAAATAGCAGATCTTACCAACGAACGGGTCAGTAGCAATCTTGAATGCAAGAGCTGAGAACGGCTCTTCATCTGAAGAATGACGATATTCTTCCTCATCTGTATCGGGATTTACGCCCTTGATTGATTCAACATCAGTCGGAGCGGGCATATAATCAACGATAGCATCAAGAAGCGGCTGAACGCCCTTGTTTCTGTAAGATGTTCCGCAAGTGATCGGAACCATCTGGCAAGCACAAGTTGCCTTTCTGATTGTCTTTTTGATTTCTTCAGCAGTAAGCTCCTGGCCGTCGAAATACTTCTCCATAAGAGCTTCATCCTGCTCAGCAACAGCTTCAAGAAGCTTTTCACGGTATTCCTCTGCAAGATCTTTCATTTCCTCGGGGATTTCCTCGTGGCGAACATCGTTACCCATATCATCGTAATAGATTTCTGCATCCATTGCGATAAGGTCTACGATACCTCTGAAAGTATCCTCAGAACCGATAGGAAGCTGAATCGGAACTGCGTTGCACTTAAATCTGTCTTTTACCATGCTGAGAACATTGTAAAAGTCTGCACCCATAATATCCATCTTGTTTACATAGATCATACGGGGTACATTGTATTCGTCAGCCTGACGCCATACGGTTTCAGACTGAGGCTCAACGCCGCCCTTTGCGCAAAGAACGGTAACAGAGCCGTCAAGAACACGAAGAGAACGCTGTACTTCAACAGTGAAGTCTACGTGTCCAGGAGTATCAATGATATTAATTCTATGTTTTTTCCAGAAGCAAGTAGTAGCAGCGGAGGTGATTGTTATACCTCTTTCCTGCTCTTGCGCCATCCAGTCCATAGTGGCGGCACCGTCATGGGTTTCACCGATTTTGTGGTTGATACCCGTGTAGTAAAGGATACGCTCGGTAGTTGTTGTTTTACCGGCATCAATGTGCGCCATAATACCAATATTTCTTGTCATCTCAAGAGAAACTTTTCTTGGCATAATATCCTCCTAATATGATTATCGGCTTAATATCTGAAATGAGCAAATGCCTTATTTGCTTCTGCCATTTTATGTGTATCATCACACTTCTTAACTGCGCCGCCGGTCTTATTAACCGCATCCATGATTTCAGCAGCAAGACGCTCTTTCATTGTTCTTTCTGAACGAAGACGAGCATAAGCTGTTATCCAGCGCAAGCCGAGAGTCTGGCGTCTTTCGGGGCGAACTTCAAGCGGAACCTGATAAGTTGCACCGCCTACACGACGAGCCTTAACCTCGAGAACAGGCATAACATTTTCCATTGCAGCCTGGAAGGTTTCCAACGGATCGTTTCCTGTTTTTTCCTTAATGATGTCAAATGCACCGTAAACGATTTTCTGTGCGACACCCTTTTTTCCATCATACATGATGTTGTTTATAAGACGAGTTACAAGCTTTGAGTTGTAAAGCGGGTCCGGCAAAACATCACGCTTAGCGATTTGGCCTCTTCTTGGCATCTTCGCTTCCCTCCTTCATAATTATTAATGAGTTCATAGGTACTCGGTTTTCCCGTGGAGTCAACAAGTAGGCTATACCGCATATATATTTATAATATAAGGTATAAACTATTGTTTTTCCAAAAGGATTTTCTGCTTATTTCTTAGCAGCCTTGGGCTTCTTAGCACCGTATTTTGAACGGCTCTGCATTCTTCCGTTTACGCCCTGAGTATCAAGTGTACCGCGGATGATGTGGTAACGAACACCGGGAAGGTCCTTAACACGGCCGCCGCGAACCATAACAACAGAGTGCTCCTGAAGGTTGTGACCAACACCGGGGATGTAAGCAGAAACTTCCATTCCGTTTGTCAAACGAACACGGGCAATCTTACGAAGAGCTGAGTTCGGCTTTTTCGGTGTAGCTGTTTTAACAGCTGTGCAAACGCCGCGCTTCTGAGGAGAACAGTTATCATTCATAATGTTCTTCTTTGTGTTGAGGCTCTTTAAAAGTGCAGGTGCTTTTGCCTTTTTCTCTACAGACTTTCTGCCTGTTCTAACTAACTGATTAAAGGTAGGCAATAGTTTATATCTCCTTTCTGTGAATTTATGCACATTATTATGCGCATAAATGACGGTTTTATTTATACTGAAGCCGCCATTTATACGCACATATTGAGGCAAGCAGAAAGCCTGCCTCAATATTTTGTGCATTTGTGCTAAATAAATTATTTAAATTTGTGAGAAATGCTTTATTTGCTACTCACACAATTTAAAAGTATATCACTCTGACATACTATTTGTCAATAGTTTTTGCAGTTGTTCGAGATTTAAAATCTCCTCAGAACCCTCAGCAGAGAAGTAGCTGGGAACAACATCAACATCACGGAAAGCATCCATACCTGTTCCGGCAGGAACAAGCTTACCGATGATAACATTCTCTTTAAGACCGATAAGCGGGTCAACCTTGCCCTTGATAGCGGCATCGGTGAGAACTCTTGTTGTCTCCTGGAATGAAGCGGCTGAAAGGAATGAATCTGTTGCAAGAGAAGCCTTTGTAATACCCATAAGAATAGGAATATATGTGGCTTTCTTGAGCTCTGTTTCGCCTGCTTTGATTCTTGCTTCGATTGCGTCGTTTGCTTCGTCAACAGCTGAAACATCAACCATTGTGCCTGAAACGAGATCTGTATCGCCTGCATCGTCAACAGTACACTTCTTGAGCATCTGACGAACGATAACCTCAATGTGCTTATCGTTGATATCAACACCCTGTGTACGGTAAGCGAACTGAACTTCCTGAATAAGGTAGTTATATACAGCCTCTTCGCCGAGGATTGCAAGAACATCGTGAGGATTCTTAGAACCGTATGTGAGTTCCTGACCCTTCTTAACAGTTGCGCCATCAACGATTTCCTCGCGGATTCTGAAGCCGTAAGGAATGAGATATTTCTTCTCTTCAAGGGTATCGCTGTTTGTAACAACGATGTGGTTAGCCTTTTTAACCTCTTCAAATCTTACTACGCCGTCAATCTCAGAAAGAATTGCGTACTGCTTCGGCTTTCTTGCCTCAAACAATTCTTCAACACGGGGAAGACCCTGTGTAATATCCTCTCCGCCTGCGATACCACCGGTGTGGAAGGTTCTCATTGTAAGCTGAGTACCGGGCTCACCGATTGACTGAGCAGCGATGATACCAACAGCCTCGCCGACCTGAACGGGCTCATTGAACGCAAGGTTTGAGCCGTAGCACTTGCGGCAAACGCCGTGGCGTGATTTACAAGTGATAAGAGATCTGATTTTAACTTCTTTGATGCCTGCGTCAACAATTCTGTCAGCAGTTTCTTTTGTCATCATCTCATCGGGAGAAGCAAGAACTTCGCCTGTTGCGGGGTCAACAACCTCTTCAAGCGGGAATCTGCCGACAAGTCTTTCGTTGAGAGATTCAAGCTCACGGTTGCCGTCCATGATAGCCTTAACTACGATACCCTCGTGGCATCCGCAGTCATCATCACGGATAATAACATCCTGAGATACGTCAACAAGACGACGGGTAAGGTAACCTGAGTCAGCGGTACGAAGCGCTGTATCGGCAAGACCTTTACGAGCACCACGGGATGAAATGAAGTATTCAAGAATATTAAGACCTTCACGGTAGTTAGCACGAATCGGGATTTCGATTGTCTTACCTGCTGTGTTAGCGATAAGACCTCTCATACCTGCGAGCTGACGAAGCTGTGCTGTACTACCACGAGCACCTGAGTCTACCATCATGTGAATCGGGTTGTGAGTACCGTCAAAGTTTGATGTGAGCTCATTTGTAACTCTGTTTGTGCAGTCCTCCCAAGCCTTAATTACGGCTGCGGAACGCTCATCGTTTGTGATAAGACCGTAGTTGTAGTTGAGCATAATTTCGTCAACCTTCTTTTCAGCCTCATCAAGGAACTGCTTTTTAGCGTCGGGGATAAGAGCGTCGCATACAGCAACGGTTGTACCCGAAACGGTTGAATATTTATAGCCCTGAGCCTTGATAGCGTCAAGAGCGATAGAAGCAACTGACACGCCGTGAACGGAGATAAGCTTATCAACAATCTGACCGAGCTGTTTCTTCTTAACAACGAAGTCGATTTCAAGCTTGAATTCCTTATCAGGCTGTGTGCGGTCAACAAATCCGAGATCCTGAGGAATGGGATTGTTGAAGATGATTCTGCCTATGGTTGTTACGATTACAGCGCTCTTTTCAACGCCGTCAACCTCTTTGGAAACACGCACTTTTGCAGGTGAGTGCATACCGAGAGAGCCCTCAACATAAGCCATAGTAGCCTCGTCTTTGTCTCTGTAAATCTTATATGATTTATAGATGCCGAATTCAGAAACGAGAGCGTCATCAGCCTCATCTGTGAGAATTTCGGAATCTGAATATTTACCAGCAACTTTAGCCTTTACATCAGCAAAATCAATTTCATTTGTTCTTGCTTCATCTGTAAAGAACTTGGGCTGACCGGGTTCACCCTCTTTAATCATTGTAAGATAGTAAGAACCGATAACCATATCCTGTGTGGGAACGGCAACGGGCTTACCGTCTGACGGTTTAAGAAGGTTGTTAGCGGCAAGCATAAGCATACGAGCCTCTGCCTGAGCCTCTGCTGAAAGCGGAACGTGAACAGCCATCTGGTCGCCGTCGAAGTCAGCGTTGAACGCTGTACATGAAAGCGGATGAAGCTTAATAGCTCTACCCTCAACGAGAACTGGCTCGAACGCCTGAATACCAAGACGGTGAAGTGTAGGAGCACGGTTGAGCATTACGGGGTGGTCTTTAATAACAACCTCAAGAGCATCCCATACTGCGGGATCCTGAGCACGCTCTACCTTTTTCCTTGCTGATTTAATATTTGAAGCTGCGCCTGTTGCAACAAGACGCTTCATAACGAAGGGCTTGAACAACTCGATAGCCATTTCCTTGGGAAGACCGCACTGATGCATTTTAAGTTCGGGTCCTACAACGATAACGGAACGGCCTGAGTAGTCAACACGCTTACCGAGAAGGTTCTGACGGAAACGGCCCTGCTTACCTTTAAGCATATCGGAAAGAGATTTAAGAGGACGGTTGCTCGGTCCTGTAACGGGACGGCCTCTTCTGCCGTTGTCGATAAGGGCGTCAACAGCCTCCTGAAGCATTCTCTTTTCGTTTCTTACGATAATATCGGGTGCGCCGAGCTCAAGAAGTCTCTTAAGACGGTTGTTTCTGTTGATAACTCTTCTGTAAAGGTCATTAAGGTCTGATGTTGCGAATCTGCCGCCGTCAAGCTGAACCATAGGACGGATATCGGGCGGGATTACGGGGATAACATCAAGAATCATCCATTCAAGCTTGTTGCCGCTCTTGTAGAAAGCCTCTACAACATCAAGTCTCTTGAGAATACGAACTCTCTTCTGACCTGTTGCGCCCTCAAGCTCGCTTGTGAGCTCATTTCTGAGCTGCTCAACATCAATGTCCTGAAGAAGCTTTTTGATAGCTTCTGCGCCCATGCCTGCTTCAAAATCATCCTCATATCTCTCACGCATTTCTGCGTATTCCTTTTCATTGAGGATCTGCATTTTTTCAAGCGGTGTATCTCCGGGGTCTGTAACGATATAAAGTGCGAAATAAAGCACCTTTTCAAGATAACGGGGGCTAATATCAAGCACAAGACCAAGGCGGCTGGGGATTCCCTTGAAATACCAAATATGGGAAACGGGAGCTGCAAGCTCGATATGACCCATACGCTCACGGCGTACCTTTGAGCGTGTGATTTCAACACCACAACGCTCGCAGACTTTGCCCTTATAACGAACTCTCTTGTACTTACCGCAGTGGCATTCCCAGTCCTTTGTAGGTCCGAAAATTCTTTCGCAGTAAAGACCGTCTTTTTCGGGTTTAAGAGTTCTGTAGTTTATAGTTTCCGGCTTTGTAACCTCACCGTAGGACCAAGCACGAATCTGCTCAGGAGAGGCAAGGCCGATTTTAATTGAACTGAATTCGTTTTGATTTTCCATTTGGAAGCACTCCTTTATATATAATGTAATGTGGGGATTTCAGCCAGCGGGATTATTCGTCATAATCCTCTTCATGAGAATCTGTGAAAAGATCACCAAAATCTGAATCCTGACCTGCTTCCTCGCCTTTCTCATCGGGATTTTCTACGGTATAGCCGTCGCTTTCGCCGTCAAAATCGTTTACCTGAGTAAAGGCGTTATCGTCTATCGGCTGGATTTCTGTTCCGTCGTCAATATCCTGCTTAAGCTCAACCTCGTTGCCGTCCTTATCATAAAGGCGGGTATCAAGACCGAGAGCCTGAAGTTCTTTATAAAGAACCTTGAATGACTCGGGAGTTCCTGCGGGCGGAATGTTTTCGCCCTTAACGATTGCCTCGTAAGTCTTAACACGGCCTGAAACATCGTCCGACTTAACGGTGATGATTTCCTGAAGTGTGTAAGCCGCGCCGTAAGCTTCAAGCGCCCAAACTTCCATTTCACCGAAACGCTGACCGCCGAACTGAGCTTTACCGCCGAGGGGCTGCTGCGTTACCATACTGTAAGGACCTGTTGAACGAGCGTGAATCTTATCGTCAACAAGGTGATGGAGTTTGAGGTAGTACATATAGCCGACTGTAATCGGGTTATCAAATTTCTCACCCGTTCTACCGTCTGTAAGGATTGTTTTACCGTCCTCTGAAAGACCTGCGAGTTTAAGGCATTCTCTGATATCATCCTCGTGAGCGCCGTCAAATACGGGTGTGCACATCTTCCAGCCGAGAGCCATTGCGGCATAGCCGAGATGAACTTCAAGTACCTGACCGATGTTCATACGGGAAGGTACGCCGAGAGGGTTAAGAACAATGTCGAGCGGGCGTCCGTCGGGAAGGAAGGGCATATCTTCCTGAGGAAGCACTCTTGAAACAACACCCTTGTTACCGTGACGACCAGCCATCTTATCGCCGACCTGGATTTTTCTCTTCTGAGCAATATAAACTCTAACTACTTTATTTACGCCGGGGCTAAGCTCATCACAGTTTGCACGGGTAAATACTTTAACATCAACAACAATACCGTATTCGCCGTGGGGAACACGCATTGAAGTATCTCTAACTTCTCTTGCCTTTTCGCCGAAGATTGCTCGGAGAAGTCTTTCTTCAGCTGTAAGCTCTGTTTCTCCCTTAGGAGTAACCTTACCTACAAGAATGTCGCCGCTGTGTACTTCTGCACCGATACGGATGATACCGTCTTCGTCAAGGTCTTTAAGAGCGTCGTCGCCGACATTGGGAATATCTCTTGTGATTTCCTCGGGTCCGAGCTTTGTATCTCTTGACTCAACATCGTGCTCTTCAATATGAATAGAAGTATACACATCGTCTCTTACCATTTTTTCATTGATAAGAACAGCGTCCTCGTAGTTGTAACCCTCCCATGTCATGAAGCCGATGAGAGCGTTCTTACCGAGTGAAACCTCACCGTTGCAGGTTGCGGGACCGTCTGCGATAACCTGACCATCCTCAACTGTCTGATGAAGAGAAACGATAGGTCTCTGGTTAATGCAGGTGCCCTGGTTAGAGCCGCTGAACTTAACGAGGTCGTATCTGTCAACCTCACCCTTTTTAACGGTGATTTCGATTGAATCGGCGTCAACCGCTGTTACGGTACCGCCGCGTTTTGCAATAACTACAACGCCTGAGTCATAAGCTGCCTTATACTCCATGCCTGTGCCTACAACGGGAGCTTCCGTTTTAAGAAGCGGAACTGCCTGACGCTGCATGTTAGCACCCATAAGAGCACGGTTTGCGTCGTCGTTTTCAAGGAAAGGAATCATCGCCGTAGCAACGGATACAACCATCTTGGGCGATACATCCATATAATCAACTTTTTCGGGTTCGCAGGTGATAAACTCGTCTTTATGACGGCATGTTACACGCTTGTTGAGGAATCTGCCGTTTTCATCGAGCGGTTCGTTAGCCTGAGCAACAACGAAATCATCCTCTACATCAGCTGTCATATAAACAACTTCTGAAGTTACAACGCCTGTTTCCTTATCAACCTTACGGTAAGGAGCCTCAATGAAACCGTATTCATTAAGACGGCTGTAACAAGCAAGATAAGAGATAAGACCAATGTTGGGACCTTCGGGAGTCTCGATGGGACACATTCTTCCGTAATGTGTGTAGTGAACATCTCGAACCTCGAATCCTGCACGGTCACGTGAAAGACCGCCGGGGCCGAGTGCTGAAAGTCTTCTCTTATGAGTAAGCTCTGCAAGCGGGTTGTTCTGGTCCATAAACTGTGAAAGCGGTGAAGAACCGAAGAATTCTTTTACAGCTGCAACAACGGGTCTGATATTGATGAGCGCCTGGGGAGTGATAGCCTCCTCATCATCCTGCACCTGAAGAGTCATTCTTTCACGGATAACTCTTTCCATTCTTGAGAAACCGATTCTGATCTGGTTCTGAAGAAGTTCGCCTACCGCTCTGATACGGCGGTTGCCGAGGTGGTCGATATCATCTGTTGTACCTACGCCGCAAGCAAGGTTGAGAAGATATGAAACTGTTGCGAAAATATCGTCAACAATAATGTGTTTCGGAATAAGGTCGTCTGCATGAAGCTTGATTTCCTCTTTAAGAGCCTCTTCGTCATCACTGCATCTTTCAAGAATTTCAGAGAGTGCTCTGTAAGAAACCTTTTCATTGATACCGAAAGGCTTGCAGTCGAAATCAACATATTTATCAATATCTACCATGCCGTTTGATACGATTTTGATTTCTTTGCCGTCAGCATCAACAAAAGCGTTCATAACGCCCGCATTTTCAATTTCAAGAGCCTTTTCCTTGCTGATAACTTCGCCTGCGTCTGCAAGGAATTCGCCCTGAGGTGAGATAATCGGCTGGGTAAGTGTTCTGCCGATAAGTCTGTCGCTTATAGCAAGCTTTTTGTTGTATTTATATCTGCCCACTCTTGACAAATCATAGCGGTGAGCGTCAAAGAACAAGCCGTCAAGATGAGCCTGAGCCGTTTCAAGTGTGGGGGGCTCGCCGGGACGAAGCTTCTTGTAAACTTCAAGAAGAGCCTCTTCCATATTCTTGGTGGTGTCCTTTTCGATTGTAGCCTCAATTCTCTCGTCATCGCCGAAGAATTCTCTGATTTCATCGTCAGTTCCGAGTCCGAGAGCTCTGAGGAATGTTGTAATGAATATTTTTCTGTTCTTGTCTATTCTTACATAGAAAATATCGTTAGCGTCTGTTTCGTATTCGAGCCACGCACCTCTGTTCGGAATTACTGTGTTGGTGAACAATTCCTTACCTGTTTTATCGTGGTCCATATGATAGTAAACGCCGGGAGAACGGACAAGCTGTGAAACAATACATCTTTCCGCGCCGTTGATAACAAATGTGCCGGCATCGGTCATAAGCGGGAAGTCGCCCATATAGATGATGTTTTCCTTAACTTCGCCTGTTTCTTTATTCTGCAGGCGCGCCCTTACCTTGAGAGGTTTAGCGTATGTTACATCACGGGATTTGCACTGTGCAATGGTGTATTTAGGCTCATCGTCCATTGAGTAATCAATGAAGTCGAGCACAAGATTGCCCGTGTAATCGGTTATCGGCCCGATGTCGCGGAAAACCTCCTGGAGACCTTCATCGAGAAACCACTGATAAGATTTTTTCTGCACCTCAATGAGGTTGGGCATAGGCATAACCTCGTTGATTTTTGCAAAGCTTTTTCTTGTTGTGGTACCGAGCTGAACATCCTTCACATTTACCATAAAGGTAATCACTCCGTTTCTTTGTAAATTACTGAAAAAATCAAAAATCGCGCCGATTTGACAAAACGCACCCGACAGGAAAACCCACTGTTTTCTGTTTCGGAACAAGGCGTTTTTCGGCAAAAAGCGCATACTTTCCATTTTTAGCGTGCATATATAATAATATCTCAACTTAAAGATGTCAATAAAAATTTTTTAAATATTTCAAAATCGGCGTGTTTTCGGTAAAACTTTTTGTTATACTGCGCCGAGTGTTTCTTGTTTTGGCGTAAATTCATAGCTTTTGAGATCGTTTTTCGGAATTAATATGTTAAATAATTTTAAAGACGGTTTTTAATCTTTTCAAAGGCGTTCTAATTTGTTATAATAGAATAACTTATTTGAATGGTGATGTTTATGAAAAAGATTATTTCGGTTTTGCTCTGCCTTGCAATGAGCGTTTGTATATTTTCAGGCTGTTCCAAAGATGAAAGCATAGACCTGATTTACCCCTTTGAGGGAGATGTAAAAAGCTATGACCCACAGGTTGCATCAACGGCGGATGAATTTCTTATAATCGAAAACTGCTTTGAAGGACTTGTGAGATGCGATGATGAGGGAAACATAACCCCCGGCTGTGCGGAAAGCTGGACAGTCAGCGAGGACGGTCTTACATACACATTTAAAATCAAGCAGGGACTTAAATGGTACATTTATCCCTCTGTAAAGGAAAAAATGGGCGAAGACTTCAACCCCGATGTAACGGCGAACGATTTTGTTTACGGACTTCAAAGAGCGGTTGACCCCAACACTCAGTGCCCCCTCTTCCCCACCGTTTCAGGAATAGTTAATGCCAACGAAATACACTCAGGCTCAGCGGATGTTTCTTCACTTGGCGTTATGGCTGACGGAAATTATACACTTGTAATAAATCTCACAACGCCTGACGATTCATTTCTTGAAACACTTTCAACAGCCGTTGCAATGCCGTGCAACAGAGAATTTTTTGAATCAACAAACGGCAGATATGGACTTGATTTGAAATACACCATGTTTAACGGTCAGTTTGTTATTACGAGCGTTTTAGACACTTCTTATGTTCTCAAAGACAACAGCGCATACAACGGGCCCACAAAGGCAAAAGCGTCTGATTTAACGCTAAAAAAAGTTGAAAGCGACGCCGAACTTTACGAGGATGTTATAAGCGGATATTATGACGCCGCATACCTCAGAGGTTACGAGGGAAAAGAGGTAAGCAAAAAGAGCGGCATTACCCTCATTCCTTACAGCAATACTACATGGACATTTATAATGAACAGTTCCTCGGGAATTTTCAGCCAGAAAGACGCACGCAAAGCCTTTGCGCTTTCTGTTTCCGAGCCGAACTATGAAGAATACGAATTTTTAACAGATGCGGTGGGATACATTCCGCCGACCTGCACGGCAAATTCAAAGCCGTATTACGAGCAGAGCGCGGCTATTGCCGAAAGCGCTGACCAGCAGACGGCAATCGAACTTTGGAAAGACGCCATTGACGAGGCTGACAACTACTCGATTTCAATAACCGTTCTTGCTCCCACGGGAATGGAAGATGTGGCAAAAGAGCTGTTACAGGGAGTACAGGCAGGAATCGGCTCTGTTTCAAAAGTTGACGATAAGGCTGTTGAATTTTCACTCAAGCTTGAAACGCTCACTCAAAGCGAGATTGATTCTAAAATCGCAACTGGAGAATATGATGTTGTTCTCTATCCTTTTGCGGCAAACTCCGCAAGTCCCGTATCATTCCTTCAGACATTTGACAGTTCATCTGTTACATTTTACAGAAACGAATTTGAACAGGCACTTGAAGACGCCGCCTCAGCTTCTTCGCAGGACTTAATTTCTGCCTGCGAAAAGTGTGAGAAAGAGCTTTATGAAACTTACAGCTTCTTCCCGCTGTTTTACGAATCAAACTATTACGCTCAGGCAAAGGGCGTAAGCGGAGTTCAGTTCCACCCAGGAACGGGAAGGGTGAATTTCATAAATGCAACAAGAGAATAAAAGAATAACGGCTTTGCGCTGTTTATGCTGGGCGCTGACTGCCCTTATTATGTGCGCCGTGTTTTACTTTTCATCACGCACGGCAAGCGAATCGGCGCAGCAAAGCGGATTTTTTACAGAGATTTTCAACAGGGTGTTTGAAAATTTCCCCTATGCAGAACTTGTAGTAAGAAAATCGGCGCATTTTCTTGAATTTACTGCACTCGGTTTTTCGTTTTCTTTGTCGCTATATATGCAGTTTTTTAAATTCAAACCAGTTTGGGCGGTTGCACTTACATCGCTTTATGCCGTTACTGACGAAGTGCATCAGCTTTTCGTTGACGGCAGGGCGTGCCGTTTCACCGACTGGCTTATAGACACAGCAGGCGGACTGACGGGTGCTTTAGTTTTCCTTTTGATTGCAGTTATTATCAAAAAGGTTGTTTCCGTCAGAGCCGAAAGCAAGCGCAAGCCTACTGATAATTAAATTAATTTTCAAGCGGTATTGACAGGGATAATAATTAGATTATAATATTATTGTTTAAAATTGTTAAATAAGGAAATATTAAGGAGGTACAACAGGATGAATGTACTTATATACGATACTGAAGAACAGATAGGAATTGCGGCAGGTAACTATATGTGCGGCCAGGTGCTTCAAAAGCCCGACTCCGTACTCGGACTTGCAACAGGCTCAACGCCCATCAAGGCATACAAGCAGATGATTGACCTTTACAGCAAGGGCGTTGTTGATTTTTCACAGGTTACAACCTTTAACCTTGACGAATATGTAAATCTTGATGTTAAAGACAAGAATTCATATCACACATTTATGCACGAAAATCTTTTCGACCATGTTAACATTCCCGAAGAGAACATCAACTTCCTTGACGGAAACGCACAGGACCTTGAGCAGGAATGCCGTGACTACGAAAAGAAAATCAAAAAAGCGGGCGGAATTGACATTCAGCTTCTCGGAATAGGCTCAAACGGCCATATCGCATTCAACGAGCCTGCTGACTGTTTCCAGAGATGGAGCCATGTTGTTACACTTAAAGAGAGCACAGTTAAAGACAACAGCAGGTTTTTCAAATCGATAGACGAAGTTCCCACACAGGCAGTTACAATGGGTATCGGCTCAATCATGCAGGCTAAAAAGATACTTATTATCGCTCTCGGCACAAACAAGGCTAAAGCTATCAAACAGCTTATAGACGGAAATGTTACACCTATGTGCCCTGCATCCGTTTTACAGTTCCACACAGATGTTACTCTTATGCTTGATAAAGGCGCCGCATCACTCTTATAAACAGCGGCAGAGGAAAAGCCATGGCTAAAAAATCTAAAAAAAGCAAGAAAAAAAGCGCACTTATAGCCATTGCCGCAGTTGTAATTATTGCGGCGGTGGGCGTTTTTGCATATATAAATTTCGGCAGCGATAAAGACGGCGAAAACACTTCTCAAACCGTTCAGAGTTCTGATGCAGTTTCGCAGAGTGAAACACAGAGCAGTGCAAAGACTTCAACAACAACGACGACTGCTCAAACTACTGACAAAACTACTCAGGGCAGTACTAAAGAGCACACCACCGTTACCACAACTCAGCCGATAGGATATTATCTTCCGCTCACAGTAGGCGACGCTATGGACGCACTTAGCGAGCATTACGGAAGCGGTTTCAAAGTAAACTCAACTGTTGAAGAAAACGGTCTTAATTATTTTTCAATTACCAAAGGCGACGAAAAGTATGCATCCGTAGCTGTTGACCTTTCAACAGGAAAGGCAACTGAAACTATTTCTGCAACGGGAGAAAAAACGGAATTTTCGCTTGTTTAAAACCGATTACACATTCGCTCATTAAGGAGAGATGAAAATGGCAGATAAAGAAAAGTTTTATATTACCACACCGATTTATTACCCATCGGGCAATCCGCATATCGGCCACTGCTACACAACGGTTGCCTGCGACTCTATTGCAAGATACAAAAGACTTCAGGGTAAAGATGTTATGTTCCTTACGGGAACTGACGAACACGGCCTTAAAATAGAGCAGAAAGCCGAGGAAAAAGGAATTTCTCCAAAGCAGTATGTTGACGAGATTGTTGAGATATTCAAAAATCTTTGGAGCTTTATGAATATCAGCTATGACAGATATATCAGAACTACTGACGATTACCATATTGAAACAGTTCAGAAGATATTCAAAGAGCTTTATGACAAGGGATATATCTATAAAGGCAAATACACGGGCAAATACTGCACCCCGTGCGAGAGTTTCTGGACAGAAAGCCAGCTTGTTGACGGCAAATGCCCCGACTGCGGAAGAGAAGTTACAGACGCTTCCGAAGAGGCTTACTTCTTTAAAATCTCACCGTTTGCTGACAGAATTGAAAAACTTCTTACAGAGACAGATTATCTTCAGCCGAAAACAAGAGCGGTTGAACTTGTAAACAACTTTATCAAGCCGGGCCTTGAAGATGTTTGCGTTTCAAGAACATCATTCAAATGGGGCGTGCCCGTAACATTTGATGACAAGCATGTTGTTTATGTTTGGATTGACGCTCTTTCAAACTATATCAGCGCACTCGGCTACAAGAATGATAAATACGATGAATTTGATAAATACTGGCCTGCCGATGTTCATATGGTTGCAAAGGATATTATGCGCTTCCACGCTATCATATGGCCTGCAATGCTTATGGCGCTTGAGCTTCCGCTCCCGAAGCATCTTGCAGTTCACGGCTGGATTACATTCAACGGTCAGAAGATGAGTAAAT
This sequence comes from uncultured Oscillospiraceae bacterium, assembly GCA_900540305.1. Taxonomy (GTDB): domain Bacteria; phylum Bacillota; class Clostridia; order Oscillospirales; family Acutalibacteraceae; genus Eubacterium_R. The sequence continues at coordinate 52,992 of UQFL01000006.1, forward strand.
CAATCGGCAATGTTGTTGACCCGTTTGTACTCGGCGAAAGATACGGCTGTGACGCTATCAGATACCATATTCTTCGTGAAATGGCTCTCGGCGCAGACAGTTCTTTCTCAAACGAGATTATGATTAACCGCATTAATTCAGACCTTGCAAACGACCTTGGAAACCTTGTTTCAAGAACAGTTGCAATGGTTGAGAAATATTTCGGCGGAACACTTCCGACAGGCAGACAGGAAGAACCGATTGACGCTGAACTTATTGAAATGATAACCTCGCTCAGAGATAAAACTGACAAATATATCGATGAAACACAGCTTAACAATGCGCTTGCGGAGATATTCAGGGTTATTTCAAGAGCAAACAAATATATTGACGAAACAACCCCGTGGGTACTCGGCAAGGACGAAAGCAAAAAAGACCGCCTTGCAAGCGTTTTGTACAACCTGCTTGAGGCTATAAGAGTTAGCACAACTCTTCTTTCCTGCTTTATGCCCAGCACAATGCCCAAGGCGTGGGAACAGATAGGCGCTGACGAATCACTCATCACCTATGAAAACGCAGGAAAATACGGCGTTCTTCCCGCAGATGTTACTGTTAAGAAGGGTGCGGCTCTTTTCCCGAGAATTGATGTTGAAAAGGAAATTGACGAGCTCAACTCCTTAATCAAAAAGCAGATGGAAGAGGCTGAAAAGAAAAACGCCCCCAAAGAAAAGGCAGAGGGCGTTGCAGAGATAAGCTTTGATGATTTTGCAAAAGTAGAGCTTTTAACTGCTAAAATTCTTGAGTGCAAGCCCATTAAGAAATCTAAAAAGCTTCTTAAAATACAGGCTGACGACGGCTCAGGAGAAAAGAGACAGATAGTTTCCGGCATTTCACAATGGTATACACCCGAAGACCTTATCGGAAAAACCGTTGTTATTGTTTCAAACCTAAAGCCTGCAAAGCTTTGCGGCGAAATGAGCAACGGAATGCTGCTTGCAGGCGATACGGCTGACGGCGGCGTTAAGGTGCTTTTTGTTGACGGCATGGAGCCAGGAACAAGACTTAGATAAAAAAGACGGTGAATATCAATGTACAAAAATATATTTGATACTCACAGCCATTATGATGACGAGCAATTCAACCCCGACAGAGAAGAGCTGCTTTCGGCTCTGCCCCATCGGGGTGTTGCTTTTGCAGTGAGCTGCGGGTGTGACATAAAAACAACAGAGATAAACAAAAACCTTGCGCACAAATATGACTATTATTATTTTGCGGCAGGATTTCACCCTGAAAATCTCGAGGGCTTTTCTATCGGCGATTTAGAAAAAATAAAAGAATACGCAAGGGACGAAAAATGCGTTGCAATAGGCGAAATAGGGCTTGATTATCACTGGATGAGTTCTTCAAAAGAAAAACAGAAAGAGTTTTTTGAGGAGCAGTGCAAGCTTGCAAACGAGCTTGATATGCCCGTAATAGTTCACGATAGGGAGGCTCATTCGGACACGCTTGAAATCCTAAAAAAAACAAATTCCAAAGGCGTTCTGCACTGTTTTTCAGGTTCAAAGGAAATGGCTAAGGAAATCGTTAAAATGGGAATGTATATAGGCTTAAACGGCGTTGTAACATTCAAAAACGCAAGAAAGAGCCTTGAAGTGGCAAAGGAAATTCCACTTGAAAGACTTTTGCTTGAAACGGACTGCCCTTATCTTGCGCCCGAACCGAACAGAGGAAAGAGAAATGACAGTTCCTTTATCCCTTTCATTGCCGAAAGACTTTCAGAAGTGCTTGAAATTCCCGCTCAGGAAATTCTTGACATAACATACGAAAACGCAAGAAGTTTTTATAATATTTAATTATACCTATTTATATATTACTCAGAAAAGCACAAAAGCCTTTCAGACGGAAAATCGACTGAAAGGCTTTTTCTATGTAGAAATATATTTTGTTAACCGAGTGCAACATCAAGCACCATCATAAGAGAAAAGCCTGCGGCAAACATTATTGTACCAACGTTTGAATGTTCGCCTGCTGAAATCTCAGGTATAAGTTCTTCAACAACAACATAAATCATTGCGCCTGCGGCGAAGCTTAAGAAATAAGGCAAAGCAGGAATAATAATACTTGCAAGCAAAATTGTTAAGATTGCTCCGAGCGGCTCAACAGCACCCGACAACACGCTGTATAAAAACGCCTTATGCTTGGGAACGCCCTCTGCTTTGAGCGGCATTGATATAATTGCGCCCTCAGGGAAATTCTGAAGCGCAACACCAAGCGCAAGCACAAGAGCGCCTGCAGAACTGATGCTTGTTTCATCTGCGAGCCAGCCTGCGTAAACTGCGCCTACCGCCATACCCTCGGGCAGATTGTGGATAGCTACTGCAAGGGTTAGCATCGTAGTTTTACCGAGTCCGCTTTTAACACCCTCCGCCTTTTCGCTGTTTCTGTGCAGATGAGGAACAATACGGTCTATTGCAAGCATAAATAATATGCCTATCCAAAAGCCGATAAACGCAGGCAGAAATGCAAGCCTGCCCAAATGCTCCGACTGCTCCATAGCGGGGATAATAAGGCTCCAGATTGACGCCGCCGCCATAACGCCTGCCGCAAAGCCCGTCAATATTCGCTGAACACTTGTATTAAGCTCTTTGCGCATAAAAAACACGCAAGCCGCACCGAGCGTTGTGCCCATAAACGGCAAAATCAGCCCTTTTACTACTTCCATATTCATATTTCCTGTCTCCCATCACTTTAATAATCCTGTTAACTACGAGATTTTAAAAATCAAATCAGTAATTGTTAGTATCAGCTAACTTTGAATCAAAAAAATATACTGAAAACGCGGCCTTTGTTTTTATAAATAACAGTAACCGCATTTTCCAAACCGAATATATTATATACACGCTGTTTTTCATTGTCAACACAAACGCATAAAAAGAACGCACGGCAAAAGCCGTGCGTTTTAAAAACTTTAATATAATCAGTCTTTTTTCTTTTCCTTGAGAAGAACAAATTTCTCCATCGGGAAGAGAACAAGCATCTGAACAAGACCTGCTGCAAGAGAAGCGATTGTTCTTGCAAGACCCTGAATGAATGCTACATCAACTTTGCTGAGCCAGCCAACGATTGCGCCCTGAAGCCATGTTGAGAAGAGGATGAGGGCAACAAGAAGAACTATGTAGATAACAAAACAAATTTTAGGAGCGTCGCTCTTGAAAGTTGTTTTCTTGTTCTGAATATAGCCGTAAATATTGGCGATACCGTTTGAAAGGAAGAACGGAAGAATATATCCCCATGTTACAGCGCCGTCTACAACGTACTTTGAAATCTGTTCTGCGCCCTTAGCTGTTGAAGCGTCAAAAATTACATCCGGCTTGAAAATTGCCTGAAGAAATTCGGGAATTACAGCTGTTACATTATCAAAAATGAGCGGAAGCACATTTGCGAGAACAAGCTGAATGATTGTTACAAGACCCGAAACAACAAGGAACTTAACAAGCTGCCAAAGGGTTTTCATGAATGAGCCCTTTTCCTCTGCGGCATTATCTATACCGGAGAGGCTGAATTTTTTCTTTTCGTCTGCCATAATTTTTACTCCTTAAACATTTACGGAGCGGTTTTGCCAAAAGCAAAAGCCGCCCGTATAATTACATCTATTAAAGTATACCAAATGTTAACATTCTATGCAAGAAAAATTTACAAATTCCTTATTTATATCAAAAATCCTGCCGCTAACGAAGCTGTTACAGCGTTTACGATTGCAACAACAGCCCAAACGATAAGAGCAACTATTCCCACAATTACGGCAATGAGAAGAATTACCGCAAGAATAAGTATTAAGAGAATGAGAGGACCTTTTTTGCTCTTCTTAACAGGGTCGATAAATTCCTTTTCCTCTTCAGCAGGAGCAGGATTTTCATCATCGTAAACAGGGTGGATTTTAAGAGTAGCCTCAGCGTCACACGGGCCGGGATTCCAAAGAAGCGGCTCTACAAGCGCTCTTACAGTAGTTGCGCCTTTAAGAACTTTACCGAGCTTGAAGCCGATTGTGTCAAGGAAACTGTCAATAACATTGAGAAGTCCGCAGGTGAGCTTATATTCTCTTGTTTCGGGTCCGTAAGGTGAATCGCCGCAATAGAGATTCTGAACAAGTTCAAGGATGAAATCTACAACCTTGTTGTCTGCAATATCCGCAATGTCTGCCTTTTTGAGACCACACTCTTTTTTGCAAAGTCGCCAAATTTTCTTGAATGTAAGGTTATTGAGCCACTTGCCGATGGGCTTTATAAGCCACGCAAGCTTTTTAACCTTTTCGCCGGGGATTGAGAACGAGGGGCTCATCTCGGCAAGGCGGTCAATATCATTGCCCATTGCCCAGATAATCTCGCCTATCATTCCGAAGAAAAAGCCTTTCATATACTCGTCAAACGGCTTGCCGTTTGTATCAAGGCCTGGAACTTCCTTAATAAGCTGTGTATCAACTCTGATTTCGCCTGCTTTCGGGTCAAATGTAACCGTTCTCATTGCAGGGGGGCAGCCTATCATTGAAGCACAAGAAATATCATAGAATTTATTGCCTTTTTTAGATGTGACAACAGAAATATCGTGGATATGAGTATGGCCCGTAAGCATGCAATGAAGACCGTGGTCAGCGAAAATCTCTCTTGTGATTTCATGGTCTCTCTGCATATCACCCTTGCCGATTATTGCGTAAAACGGGCTGGGGGCAATCATCGGGTGATGAGTCATAGCAATAACATACTGGTCGTTATCCTGAGCGTCTTTGAGCTGTTCGAGTATCCACTCCATACACTCATCGCTGTATCCTGAGCCTCTTTTGCCCTCTTCCTTATCATTTGTATCGTCATTCAGAGCAAAAAGTCTATAACCTGGGGCAAGCTGAACAACATAACAGAGTGATTTTTCATATGTAGCTATCGCCTCATTGGGGCCGAATTCATAATACATTCCCCAAAGGTCGTGGCGGTTTTCAATGGCGGGTACTTTTATTTTTTCATCGCCGTCATAGCCGTCAGCAACGCCGCCGTCTCTGTAATCGTGGGTAGAAGTTATTACATAAACTCTTTTGCCGCGTTTTTTAAGGTCGCGAAGCATTTCAATAAATTCCTTGTGTGATTCAATTTCGCCGTCACGGGTTGTATCACCTGAAAGGACAACTATATCCGTTGAATTATCCTCACACAGCATATTGAAGCCTGCTTCAAGAACAAGGTCTGAATCCTTTATTACCTTTTGGCTTTTCGATTCCGCATTTTCGTAAGCCTTGCCTTCTGTGCCGCCTTTTCTTGAGTAATAATGCGTATCAGTAATAAACTGAATTTTAAGCGGCTCATTATTACTGCCGCTGAGCCTGTTTGCCATTAAGCTTTCCTCCTTTAGTTTTTATTTATGCACGGGGTGAAACGGTGATTACGCCATCTCTAACTGATGATGAAAGTGTAATTTCAATCACACCAGGTGCTCTGTTTACAAAATCAATTTCCTCTGAATTGAGGCAAACTTTATAATCATTCTTATCGGAAAGACAAACGAGAATTGTATATTTATCGTTGTTTCCGTAATATTTGAAATCAATCTCTGCGCTGTCCTGAGCGGCGTTCTGCTTATCAGTCCACAAATCAAAGCCTGTTGTAATAGTGCCGGGCTTGTAATAAGCATTTGCCCAAACGCAAATGGGTGCGGAAAGTCCGCCAAAGTTGTGGAACCAACCGCCTCTTTGAGTTTCAATTCCGAAGCACTCATAAGTGTAATATGAGAAATCTGTTTCAGCTTTCCACATATCAAGCGCTCTTTTGGCAATTTCAAATGCAAAGTCTGATTCGCCGAGGTCAAACATCGTTTTCCACAAGAACCACTGATGAGCCATCCACACATTGCCGTTCCAATAGCCGTCATTGAAATAATATGAAGCGCTCATATCAACGGCAGAAATACCGCTCTTGCTCCACATTTCATTCGGATTTTTAATATGGGCAAGGAGTCTTTCAGTTCTTTCGGGCGGTACTGCGCCTGCAACAAGAGGATAAACGCCGTCCATACCCTTATTCATATTCTCGCCGTTTTCGTTTCTGAGGAAGCCTGTAATCTTATGGCTTTCATCATAAATCGTATATGAATAATAGCCTGCTTTTTCGTCCCATGCAAGAGCGTTGAGAGCCGCTGTTGATTTATCAATATCTTCCTGAAGAAGATATGCGTCTTTCTCTTTTCCGAGAGCAAGCGCCGCCATTTTCATAATCTTTGCTGCACGAATAATATGTGAAGTTGAAATACAGGGGCAGATTTTATGCATCATCTGCTTATCTATCATATACACCTGAGCAGGATAATCGTCCATACCCGAACAGGAATACCAATAATCATATGTTGTTAAAAGACCGTTTTTGAATTTTGCGGTTGAAGAACCGTCTGCGCCTGCAAGGAATTTATAATAGCGCATCATCTTGTCATAAAGACCGAGAAGATTTTCCTTGTTTTCAGCACGCTTGAGCATTTCAAGATACTGTGCAAACTGAGTGGGAACAAGACTGCCGTGAAGCAGGAACGCAAAATCCTTGTTATCCTCTTCGCTGAGATAAGTTTCAAGAATATACTGCGCCTTTTCCTGACTGAATTCAAGAACACCGATACCGATTACACCGCTGTCCCAAGTATAAAAACTATCCCATCTTTTTCCGGGAGTATAGTGAATAACATTTTTACCATGCTTATAAACTGGGTAAACTACATTTGTGAGAAGAGTCGATTTGAGTATCTCTGTTGAAAGAGTGTATTTTTCGCCATCAGCGTTATATCCTGCGTCCTCAACCTTGGAAGCGGCAAGATAGATATTTTCATACTCTTCTGCCGTGAGCGGCTCAACATTTTCTTCAGACACAACCATATATTCAATGTGCTTTGAATGAGGCTCAATGAATATTGACTGAATGAGAGCGTTGTGGAAAAAGCCCTCGTCACTCTTCTTATCTGTAAAGCTTCCTGAGAATGTGCGTCTGAGTTCGTCATAAGTATGGTCGCCGTTTGAAAGTCTGTTGGGTAGTGCGTCTTCAAGGCAACCTGAATCAAGAGTTCTTTCTCTTGTGCGCTCATTGTGGGTAAGAACATAATAAGTCTCGCCTGTTTCGGGATATGTAAGGCTTATTTTTCTGCCCTCGCCGCATTTCTGAGAATCAATCTCAGGAACAAAGCCGTGTGTTTTAAGCTCTGTTTTAATCTCGTTTTCACTGCCCTTTTCTGTAATTGCGATAAAATCGAGCTCAACGCCGCCTTTGCCGAGGCTTTCAAGAACGATTTCATTCTTATCTGCCAAATCAAAGGTTGCCATATTAAGCTCATCGCTTGCAGGAAGTACGATTTCTTTGCCTGCGCAGTTGAAAACAGCGTCTTCGCCTGTTACAGTAATATATCTGATTGTCATAACAGGGTTTTCAAATTCATCAGCGTTGAATTTATATGAAACCCTGTCCCCTTTTTCACAGCCGAAAGGCTTTAAGTTGAGAATCGGAACATGATAATTCTCACATCTGTCGCCGAGACCGAAACCGCCGTAAAAATGGCAGTCTGCAAACTGACCTTTATGCATACCATCAGGATTTTCAGTATCCCACGGACGTGGATTTGCGTAATCATATGATTCATAATCGTTGGCATCAATGAGAAGCGCCTTTTTAGGAAGCGAAACCTCAAGATAAAACGGCTTGGGATATTCAAGAGAAGAATAAGCATTTAAAATGCAGTTTTGCTTTAAATCAGTGTTATTTACAAATTCACAGCGCATAAGATATGACTTATCGTTCATTTTTGAAAATGAAACATCACAATAAATCATATCTTTCCACATTAATTCATAGCGATATGAATAAAAAGAATAATCACCTTTGCAGTGCCAGAGGTGATAGTTGCTCGGAATTGTTACATTCGGAACGGGAACGGCTGAATTCCACACCGTCGGATGAACAGAGAAATCAAACCTTGCACCTGATTGAGGAGCGGAATCGATAACCCTTGAAATTCCCATATATTTTTTTGAATAAGGACCCCACAGGGGCATTTTATTATTAATGCCGCACATACAAAAATCTGTCTCTTATACACATCTCCGAGCCCACGAGACCGAGGCTGATCTCG
>UQFL01000007.1 GCA_900540305.1 uncultured Oscillospiraceae bacterium
ACGAGATCAGCCTCGGTCTCGTGGGCTCGGAGATGTGTATAAGAGACAGTACTATGGCAGCAAAAACATTTAAAATGACGGCAGTAGGCAAGGCAGAACTTGAAAAAGAGCTCGAAGCGCTTAAAACGGAAGGCCGTATTGATATAGCAGAAAAACTTAAAGTTGCACGCTCATACGGCGACCTTTCAGAAAACAGCGAATACGATGAGGCTAAATCTGAGCAGGCTAAAATCGAGGCTCGTATCACAGAACTTGAATATCAGCTTGACCACGCAGAAATCATCGATGTAGAAGATATGGATGCCGTTTCAATCGGCAGAAAAGTAACTGTAAAGCGTCTTAATGACGGCGCAGAGGCTGTTTATGAGATAGTAGGCTTCTCACAGTCAGACCCGTCAAACGGCAAAATTTCAGATGAAAGCCCCGTAGGCAAGGCTCTTATCGGCTCAAAGGCAGGCGACACTGTTACAGTTGAAGCTCCTATCGGAAGCATTGATTACGAAATCATCTCAATAGACTAATAGCAAGAGGTATATTATATGGCAGGAAAGTTTGAAATAAAAAAGAATGCCGACGGCACTTTCGGCTTTGAATTTATAGCGGACGATAAGGTTTACGCATCTTCTCCCGTTTTCGAAAAAGAGGATGAATGTAAAAGAGGCGTAAAGGCTGTAAAGAAAAACAGCAGAATGAAAGTGCAAAACACGCTTCAGAACGATGAGGAAAAAACTAATCCTAAATTCCTTGTTGAGGCTGACGGCGATAAAATTAAATATACGCTTTTCCTGCAAACAGGCGCAGTTGCTTGCAGCGGCAGCGCTGATTCAGAGCAGGAAGCGCTTGATAATATTTCGTTTATCGGAAACAATGCAAACTCAGCGCAGATGGAAATGGCACAGGTTGTTCTTTCCGAAAACGAACAGAAGCAGATAAGAGTTGACAAGCTTCTTGAGCTTCAGAAAAACTCTATGGACCCGTTTGAAATCACAACCGCTAATCAGACTGCTGAAAGCGACGAAATCAAAGCTAATTTTGAAGAGTATGAAAACAAGGATGTTTTCGTGTGCGGCAGAATTATGACTTGGCGTGATATGGGCAAGGCAAACTTCATTGATGTTCAGGACAGAAACGGCAGAATCCAGGTTTATGTTCGTATGAACGACATCGGCGAGGAAGAGTATGCTCAGTTCAAGAAATGGGATATAGGTGATATTGTTGAGGTTTGCGGTTTTGTATTTAAGACAAGAACTGGAGAAATTTCCGTTCACGCAAAAACTATAAGACTTCTTTCAAAATCTCTTCTTCCGCTTCCCGAAAAGTTCCACGGACTTACAGATACGGACACAAGATACAGACGCCGTTATCTTGATATGATAATGAATCCCGATGTTAAAGATACATTCATCAAGCGTTCAAAGATAATTACTTCAATCAGAAATTATCTTGACAATCACGGATTTATCGAGGTTGAAACGCCGATGCTTAACATCATTCCCGGTGGCGCGGCTGCAAGACCGTTTATAACTCACCACAATACATTGAATCTTGATATGTTTCTTCGTATCGCAACAGAGCTTTATCTTAAGAGACTCATAGTAGGCGGTATGGAAAGAGTTTATGAAATCGGCAGAAACTTCAGAAACGAGGGTATGGATGTAAGACATAATCCCGAGTTTACCTGTATTGAGCTTTATCAGGCATATACAGATTATCACGGCATGATGGATATTGCCGAGGCTCTTATCAGAAACGCTGCGCAGGAAGCTTGCGGCAATCTTCATATCAACTATTGCGGCACGGAGATAGACCTTGAAACTCCGTTTGCAAGAATGACAATGGTTGAGGCTGTTAAGAAATTCAGCGACATAGATTTTTCTGAGTTTATGTCAGATAACGAAAAGGCAGTTGCAATAGCAAAAGAAAAGGGTATAGAGGTTGAAAAAGGCAAGGAAACTTGGGGCGATGTTCTCAACTCATTCTTTGAAGAGTTTGTAGAGGCAAACCTTGTTCAGCCCACATTCATTATGGACTATCCCGTAGAGATAAGCCCTCTTACAAAGAGAAAGCCCGATTGTCCCGTTCTTACTGAAAGATTTGAACTTTTCATTATGGGCGGCGAATACGGCAACGCTTATTCAGAGCTTAACGACCCGATTGACCAGATGCACCGTTTTGAGGCGCAGATGAAACTTCGTGAAGCAGGCGACGATGAGGCTAATATGATAGACCACGATTTCGTAACCTCTCTCGAATACGGCATGCCTCCCACAGGCGGTCTCGGTATCGGTATAGACAGACTTGTTATGCTCCTCACAAATTCATACAGTATAAGAGATGTACTTCTCTTCCCCACAATGAAGCCTCTGGACTAAAAAATCCAGTAAAATCAAGGGTTTTCGGCATCTCAAATCCGAGTTGACAACAAATTGACAACAATTTTTCATATAATTTTGAAGAATTGTGAAGCAGAATGAATTGTTGTAAGGATAAAACACAATACAGTACTTGCTGTATAGAGAACACTTTTTGAAAGTAATTTCAGAAGGTGTTCTCTTTTTTTGTTAGGTCTGCTTGTGTCATGACAAAATTAAAACCGTAAGGAACAAAGACAATGATTAGTGAAGAGACAAGAGCATATTATGACCTGAAAAAACATAACGATGTAAGGGAGAGTGCTAAAAGGATTCGCAGACAGTTCCTGCGATATAAAGATGCCGAAATCATCTATAGTTTGCAACACAAAAAAATATTAGAACTTGCCAGTGCAGCCGGAGCCATTTACCGTATGGATGGTACTGTTTTGATCAATCGTGATATCTTCGAGGAATACTTGGAAAGGTTTCATGAGCCAAGCACCTTGAAATCCGAGGAGGAACCAGTATGAGTGGAAACCTTTGGATGTTCTCAGATATGCTTGACGACGAAGATATCGAGATGCAGAAGCATGATTTTATAACACTATATCAAGGCGCCGATTATTATGGACTCGGCCTGAAGGTGTTTACACGTATGGCACGTGAAGCCGGTTCGGTCTATAAAATTGGAAAGAAGGCCTTGATTCGAAGAACTATTTTTGATGAATATTTAAGAAAGGTATACAAGAAGGAGTTGGAGAAAAATTCCTCTGACGATTCCGGAAAGGAGCTTATGAAAAGACAAGGTACTATGGTCACCGATGAAGATAGTGGCCGAATGGATATTCGATTTGGGTTACTCGATTACTATGGTGGTTTACACTGTGGCGAATGTTTGGATGTCCTAATCGACGGTGAGTGGGTCCCTACCCGCATAGAAATGAGAGACGGTTGGTTTCTTGTTGGAATTCAAACAGACCAGCTGGCTGGATTGATTGTCAGAATTTAAAAGAAAGACTTGCTGGGCGACTTCTTCATTGAGGTCGCCTATTTTTTATATAAAAATGAAGGAGGCGTCGCTTGTGAAATGCTTGATGAAGTATCAATGGGTCAAATTGCCCCGAAATCATCTGCCAGAAGGTAAAGGAATTATGAGCGCCTGGGCTAAGCTTGCATCCCGCGCAGCATTCCGCAAGGGACAAGCTTCTTATTGTGGCCATATTAACGCTGTAAGCCCGGGAATGTGGTCTGGTGGCGTTGTGGGTCTCAAGAGCATTCTCGGCTCCAGAAGCCGCGTAAAGAGCCTTGAGGCCCTTTCTAAGCTCTCTGAGCTTGGTTATATCAGTTATTCACTAAACGCAAAGACAAAAAAGCTAACTTATCAGATAACCGATTGGGTTATTAAATGTTCCGGCGAGGAGTGTATGGATGGTACTGTCTATGCCACCGAAGGTTATGGATTCCTCTGCCTACCCCGAAACATTACAGACAGACTTGTAGAACAACAGTATATTTTTGATGAAGCAGACGCATGGCTTGACCTCTGGTGCCACACGGTATCAGAAGATCCTGACAATGCGTTTTCTTTTTTGGCACCGATTGCTCAATTTGGCAAGTTCGGTGCCGTACTGACATTGGAAACCCTGGGACAAAGGTGGAACTGGGAAAAAACGAAGGTGTGGCGTTTCTTTCAAAAGCATGGGGATGTTTTTACGCTGCATCGCCTCCCCGGTGCCTTCGGTTGCCTCATTTTCAATAAACTGTATCCAACGGATGCAGAGGTTTCAATCCCGGAGTCTGAGAAAATCGAGCGTATAATTGCCGAAATACGCATTTTAGCGAAGAATAAGCAGAAAGTGGGTTCAGATCAAGAGAACCTCAGCAGACTGGTTGCTTTATACAGCCGTCAGCTCCTAACGGAATGCGCTGAGGAAGATGAAAACACTATGGCTCAAAATCGCGTTGCACTTTTTGACCCATATATTTTACGCGCGTATTTTTCTCACTCGAATTGTAAGAAGTGTAAACAGAAAATAATCGTACTCCTTTCCCCTGTATTTTAGCTTCTTCACCTCGTTGGAAATAAAAAGCGGTAAATGTCTATGGCTGTAAAAGGAGCCTGTAAAAGGAGCGGCTGCTTTCTTTTGGCTTAACATTCGTAAAAATATGTGACATCTCATAAAATCCATTGACTTTTCACGATTTTTGTGCTATACTGTCTTCCATAAACAAGGCGGGAGATGAAGCGTATGGCTGTCCAGTACAACCGGCTGTGGAAATTGCTGATTGATAAAAAGATGAAAAAATCTGCCCTGACAGAGTTGGCAGATGTGTCCTCCTCTACGATAGCAAAGCTGAACCGGGACGAATATGTGAGCCTGGAGGTTTTGGAGCGGATCTGCCGGGCGCTCCGCTGTGACATCGGGGATGTAGTGGAGCTGACGGAAGAATCGGAGAAATAACGGGACGCCTGCAGCGGCTTCTGTGGAAAGGGTGGTACGATGAAAGGGGAACTGAGAAAGCCGGCGTCTGTCAACGCCATTCTGCTGATCGGTATTTTTACTTTTGTCTTTTTAGGGGCGGAATATCTGTTTGTCAATATGATTTCTCTGTCGGTGACGGAAGGGAGAACTGTCATTGCCCAGAACTATGCGCTGGGCGCCAGCGCCGTCGGCTTTTTCTTGTATCCGGCCATGGAACGCTGGGTTGGAAGGCGCTATAAAAGCGCGCTGACCTTTATCCTGGCGCTGGGTGCGATTATCTGTACCTTCATTGTTCAGCAGCATATCTCCTATGCGGCGACTATGGCAGCAGGGATGATGCTGTTCCTGCTGCTGGGCGTTTTCGGCAGCGCCGTCCACTATCTGGCTGCCGTCACCATAGACGGCGACAATGCATTGGCACGGCTGGCGGGGATCGCCTACGCCCTGGGAATTCTGCTCCAGTATGCAAACAACAACCTTGTCAACCTGGAGGTTGCGGAGGCGGCGTTTCTTTCGGTATTCCTGGCGGCTTTGAGCCTGCTGGTCATCCGAACGAGACAGGCCGCCCAAAGCCGCATCGAAATGACGGAGACTGCGGGCGCCTCTTCGGAACCTGCGGAAGACATTTCCCTCACCCGGAAAAAACGGACGGCGGGCATTATGCTGGCGCTGCTGGTAGTGCTGATGGCCTGCGTGTTCAGCACACTGGACAATGCCGTGACTCTCCGTCATGCGAGCGGGACGGATATCGGGCAGTGGCCCCGCCTGCTGCTGGCATTCAGCGGCCTCGCCGCAGGCTTTGTCTTCGATATCCGCAAGCGGAAGTATATGGGACTCGTCATGTACTGCGTAATGATGCTGTCAGTTATGTCCATTGTGGTGCTGAACCTGGGCGGGCCGTTCCTGATCGGTCTGGTGGTCTTTTACCTGTCCTCGGGTTTTTTCGTTGTCTTCTTCACAACGGGCTTTATGGAGCTTTCCCGGCATATGCACCTACCGTCGCTGTGGGCGGGCATGGGCCGCGCCATGAATAACGTGAGCGCCGCCCTGATCACCAACGGATCGGTGGCGCTGCTGGCCACTGGCAACAGCCTGGCCGCCATTGTCATCGCCCTGGTGCTGTTCGTGGCGGTCAGCGTTGCTATGGCCGTGTATACCGCCCGCAGGAACGCCGTCATGGAGCCCAAGGAGCCGCCTGCTTCCCAAAAGTCGGACGAAGAGCGCAGGGAGGCGTTCATTGCAAAATACGGGCTGACCGAACGGGAATGGGATGTATTTTCCCAGATGATTTCTTCGGACAGCAGCGCCCAGGAGATCGCCGACCGCCTGTTCCTGTCCAAGCGGACGGTGGAACGGCATATCTCCGCCCTGTACGAAAAGACGGGCGCAAAATCCCGCATCACCATGTACCTGCTTTACCGTAACGATTAACATACAGGATAAAAGAACACCCTGCTTTCTCTCAGGAGAGGCAGGGTGTTTTTGTGTGCGGTAACGAATTGTCGTGATAAAAAACATCGTTTTCCCCACTTGAAAAATGAAATTTACGCCATTCGGCATCCGGGAAAGGAAAAATCAGGAACGAAAAGTACACCTCAACCCCTATTTGGAACGATTAGAAGTTGTGCATATATAAAGCCTCAAAATTGTGCTTTGATTTATATAATATGCACAAATGGCGGTTGACCGCCATCGGTTTTTTGAAAAATGGCGGTTCACCGCCACCTGTTTTGATACGATTGGCGGGATTTACGCATAGACAATCCGGCCTCTTTTCACCTAAAATGAGGGTGTAAGAATCCACTTCCCGGCGTCTGCCGCCGCTTCTGCTGGCGATGGGGTTGCTGCTTGTCGGCTGCTCCGGCGGGACGGAGCCTTCGGAGCCGTCTTCCGATACAGGCAGCTCCACAGCGTCCGCCAGCAGCACGCCTGGCGCTACAGCGCAGACGGAAAAACGCTGACCGAGGACGTCGGGCTGCGGGACAGATCCCAGCGGATTGTGCACGTCGGAGGCAGCTATCTGCTGATCGCAGACGGGAAGCTGGAGGCGGCGGCAGAACGACAGCTCCCCTCCGAGAACTTTGAAGGGATTTATTTTGACGACGATGAGGACGGCTATATTGTTTACCAGGTGGCGGACGAGGCCGTGGGGGACGGAGAAAAAGCGGTTGCCATCTTAAATGGGAACATCCTGGCGACCGATCAGGCGTTTTACCAGATCATGTACGACGATATCTCCGAGAATGATCTGAGCTATGAGGAAAAGACCACTAACACCGACGGCACCCCCGCCGCCTATCTCCCAAAATTCGGCGGCGGCAACCGCTACCGGCTTGTAAAGCTGGAGCTGCTGAGCCGGTATTACAGCGACGTGCTCACCATCGCCCATGATTATATCATCACGGCGGACTACAAGCTTCTCCCCGCCACGGAGGCGATAGGCGAGGACTATGAATCGGGCTACATCGCATACCTGCCGGATGTGATGGAGAATCTCCTCGCTCTGGATGGCTATTGAAATTAATAAAAATCGATCAAGAGGCGTTCTGCTATGAAAAAGAAAAGCGTATTATCCTTGCTGCTGGCGGCGGCGCTGGCGCTCTCTCTTGCCGGCTGCGCCGGGCAGGGGCAGCCGGGCGAAAAGGAGCCTGTCGTCAACAGCGACGGGACCATCACGAAAGAAGAAAACGACATAAAAATCACTGAGACAGCGGCCAGGTCCATCGAAACCGAGCTGTATGAAACGGCGGATTTCAGCCTGCAGATCCCCAAGGGCTGGACAGTCACCAGCGGCGGTACGGCCATGTACCATTCCATCCGGGTGCAGGATCCCAGCCAGCCCCTCAACCAGATGTTTGTCCTGCTGAAGGCGGAGGGTCTGCTGCACAGCCAGGAGGGAAAGGACGCCTATGCGTATAACGTCACCATGGGGAACACATGGGCGCAGATGCTTTCCCAGGCGCCGGTGCTGACAACCCCCTCCACCGAAAACTTTTTCAAGCTGTTTTCGGAATACGCGGTGTTTGCAGAGCAGTGGGAGCCGAGCTATGCCGGCTATACCTTCCCCCGGTTTGACGGCTTTACCGTCACCGACCGCTTTGCCTCGGCCAGCCTCCTGTCCTCGTATGCTCTGGGAGAAGAGACGCTGCGGGCGTCCTTTACCGAAAACGGCAAGGAGGGCGAGGGGATGTTTGCCGCGTCGGTGGTGGACTTCGGAAGCGCTAATATTGCCGCAGGACCGCCTTCGGGCTATATCATCCCCCAGGCGGACGGCGGCTACTACATGGCATACAACGTCATGGCGGTCACCGCCGCGAAGGATACCTTCATCGAATGGGAGAGCGTCCTCGCCAAATGCCTTGGAACGCTCGCCTATTCTGAGAGTTTCGTAAAAGCCACTGAGCAGGCCGGTGAAGAAAAGGTGGCGATGTCAAAGGAAATCAGCCGCATCACCAATGAGAGGCTGGAAATCATCATGGCGGCCTGGGAGGGCCGGAACGTTGAGCAGGATATCACCAGCCAGATGCAGAGCGACGAAATCGGCGGCTACGAGCGCGTGTACGACACGCAGACCGGCGAAATCTACCGGGCGGAGGCCGGATGGTATGAAAGCACCGGCAGTGACCGCTACAAGCCGGTGACTGAAAACAAAATGTATGCAGAGCCCATCAGCGGTTACATCGAATAGGGAAGCGGCGGAAAACCGCAAACAAGGAATACATGACAAGGAGGGAAACGGAATGCGTCAAGTGAAAAGGCTCCTTCCCTATGTCCGGCGGTATGTGCAGATGGCCGTTTACGACGTGCTGGACGCGGAGGGGGCGGAATACCGGAAAGAGGAAAGCGGCGCGGTGGTCGCCCGGCTTTCGGTTTACGGGAACGTCAGCACCTTCAGCCTTTCGACAGAGATACAGGATGCGGAGACCGGACTGACGGTTTCCATGCGTGAACCCTGTCCCGGCCTGTCGGCCCAGGGAGAGGAACGGGCGGTGACCGCCGTAGCCGATAAGGTTGCCCAGTACCTTGAGAACGAGCTGATGATCAACCGCCGCTGTTTCGTGACGGACCGGCATTATGCCGTATAGGAAACAGCGGCCGGGAAAGGAAGGAAATCGGAATGTCATTTTTAGATAAATTGTGCGGCATCGCCAAAAATATCGGGAGACAAGACGGGGGAATGCTGGCGGTCAATAAGCTCAACTCAAAAATCCACGCCGCGCAGACGTCAGCCCGGAGGAAAGGATCCATCCGAACCGGACGGCGGAAATACCAAAAACTGATTCTACTTGTAAAGGAGGAAATGAAGATGTTTCGAAAAAAGAGTTTGCTGGCGCTGCTGCTGTCCTTATGCATGGTGGTAGGAATACTGCCGGCGACAGCGTTTGCTGCGGGGCAATATGTGCCGGAAAATCCCCGCTGGTCGGGATACGGAAACCAGGTAATGTGGGATAAACCTGCCAACGCATCAGGCAGCACGTATCTTGAGTATGAGGCGCAGCTGGTACTGAACGGTCAGGTACTCCAGACAGAAAGCGTTGAGATAGACAGGTGGGTATTTTTCGATTCGAAGAATATCACTCAGTCGAAGGATGCGTATACGCTTAAAGTACGGGCCAGACAGATTTACCTTACCGGCGATCCGGACGGCTCTTATACCGTATGGAAGAGAGACGCCTGGGGCGACTGGGCAATCGGCGGCAATACCGGCGGCGGAGAGGGGCCTACTCCCCCCCATGAACACAGCTTCGGCGGCTGGAAAAATAATGGAACCCAGCATTGGAAAGAATGCAGCTGCGGAGAGATATCTGAAGAGAGTCCCCATAACTTCGGCGAATGGGAGCTGATCTATTATGATGTAAATACGAAGTATGACGTATGTGAAAGGCGGTGCCTTACCTGCGGCTATGAGCAGATTGATAGATACAGGGAACACCAACATTACTATACCGACGACTGGAGTAGCGGTTCGACTACACACTGGAAGGTATGCTACTACTGCAAAGAAGTTAATCAAGATACTGTAGCCGACCATACTTTCGGTGATTGGACGATAACAAAGGAGCCTACCACAACCGAAACAGGTTCCAGAGAACGTACCTGCTCCATCTGCAAATATACGCAGAAAGAGACGCTGCCGGTTCATACGCACGATGTTCACGATGAAGCATGGAAATATGACGATACCGAGCACTGGCAGGAATGCTCCTGTGGCGAAATGCTGAATGTGGCCAAGCACAGTTACGGCGATTGGAGAGAGACAAAGCCGGCCACCGAAACCGAAAAAGGTTCCAGAGAGCGCGGCTGTACGGTCTGCGACTATGTGCAGACCGAAACCATTCCAATGCTTGAACATGAGCATGGCATCCATGACGAAACATGGAAATATGATGATACTAATCACTGGCAGGAGTGTTCCTGTGGTGAAAAGCTGAATGTGGCAAACCATGCCTACGGCGAATGGAGAGTGACGAAGCCGGCCACCGAGACCGAAGAAGGCTCCAAAGCACGTGACTGCACGGTCTGCGACCATGTTCAGACCGAAACCATTCCGATGCTTGAACATGAGCATGGCATCCATGATGAAACATGGAAATATGACAAAACCCAGCACTGGCAGGAATGCTCCTGCGGTGAAAAGCTGAATGTGGCAAACCATACCTACGGCGATTGGAAAGTAACCAAAGAGGCCACCGAAACCGAAGAAGGTTCCAGAGAGCGCGGCTGTGCGGTCTGTGAATATGTGCAGACTGAAGCCATCCCTGCAGCGGGAACCGGAGAGCCAACCGATTCGACTGAGCCAACCGATCCAGCCAAGCCTGAACAGCCGGGCAAACCTTCTGAGCAAACAGAAAGCCCCCAGACCGGCAATAACAGCAATATGTTCCTGTGGGTCGCTCTGCTGTTTGCCAGCGGTGGTGTTCTGACCGTGTTGGGTGTTACAGACAAGAGAAAAAAGAAAGGGATCACTAAATAACATTGACAAACCCGAAATAGCATTATGATAAGCGGGCAGTGACCGAAAGACTGTCACTGACCGTTTTCAAAAAACTCGATGTGAATATATGCTGGAAGTGAACATTTCTCGCTTTCGCAAAAAGCAGCCACGCAAACTGATTGAAAATTAAAGGGTTATGCGCCGATGGATCTCTACGCCAAATGGGAGACGCAGGAAAGCTGAAAACGCAGAAGGGATATCCCTCCTTTATGCTTTGGTGAATACCAAAGCATAAAGAACTTTAACTGCGGCAAAGAAGGTTATTTGTTCCGCCCTGGCTGCCTGAACCGGCGCACCGGGGAACGGATGGCATAGAACACCGAGAAAAAGAGGGGTGATACACCAAAAAGAATGATCAAACCGTTTATTCACATGAATGTTATCTTGAAAGGAGAAAAATCAGTTATGAAATTGAAGCGAAAACTGCTTGCAGGACTGCTGACGCTTTGTATGGCTGTTGGAATGGCTGTGCCGACGTTTGCGGCGAACGGCCCCTCGTCCGGGGACTACAGTTTTGCATACCTCAAGCTCGGTAATTCGGAGGATGGGTATCAGACGCTCTTTGCCAACAGCGGCAAGATTGACGATGTATCAGGTGCTGTTTATGATAAGGCGAGCAATACCGTTACCCTGACCAACTACAACAACCCGACCAATATCCTTGTCGCCAACGAGATGGGCGATGATTTGAAGCTTAATCTGGTGGGAGACAACCATATCTCCGAACTGGTGGTATACGGTTTCGGCTGGGGCGGCAACCTGGAGATTATTGGAGACGGCTCCCTGACCATCAATGAAAACAAAACATCTCAGATTGCGGCGATCCGCTTTATGGCTGAGGGAACACAGGGTCTGCTCAAGGTCGGCTCAAACGCTTCTGTGACAGCGTATAAGAGCGCAGGTGAAAACACTTATTCTGCGGCCTTTTTATCTACTACCTCCTCAACCCTTCCCTTCCAAGGCAATCTGGAAGCAGCCCTTACCATGACCCCTGACTCCGGCGTGGAAGGCGAATATGCAGTGGGTGCAACTGTTATTTATGAAGATGAAGAAAGTTATGCTAACAGAACATGGCAGCTTGCCACAAAGGACAATGACGGCAAACTCTACGGCATTTACTTCTTCGAGCCTAATGAGTATTCAGAGGGTCAAACTGATGTGTTTGAGCTTGTAAAGGTTGACGGACTTGCCAGTGGAAATGAATATCTCGCGGTAGCTGTCAGCCAAACCGCCGGCGTAGCATGGCCCGAGGGCTATACTAAGGACCCCGAGGGAAAAACCGTTGACGCAAAAATTTCAAATACAACGACCATGACCTTACTTCAAAAAGACGGCGAAACCTTCTATTGGGGTTCGGATAAGATTGAATATCCTCCTGAAGGCGGAGTAGGAACACCTTGGTATTCCGTTTACAAGGGACTTACCGACAAGATGGAGATTGTGGATTATTGGGGCGATAAAATAGAAGCTGTAATTGCAGTTCCTGTTGAGGGTATGAGAAATCTTACCAAGGATCATATGGCAATCCCCGAGGGCTACAGCCAGGTTATTGAAAAAACAGGTACATTCGATTACTTCTGCACCAACGATGTAATCAAGGTAGTGCCCGTTAAAGACCCGGTAGAGCCGACTCCGACGCCCGGTGATGAAGGAAAAATTAAGGATCTGACCTATTCCGATACCGGGGTTTCCATCTCCCTGACCGACGGCGTACCGGAGGGAGCAGAGCTTTATGCCGACACTATGGCGCAGGAAAGCGTGCTGGGAAGCCGTCCGGAACTGAAAGAGGAGCTGCCGGGCCTGCTGTCTATTTACGAGATCAGAGTTAGCAAAGACGGTAAAGCTCTGGAAATCAAGGATAACCCCATGACGGTTAAAATCCCGATGACTGATCAGCTTAAGGGCTACAAATACTATCAGGCGGTATATCTGGGTGACCCGCTGGAACGCTTTGATGCAGTGGTGGAAGGTGACTTCCTGGTATTTGAGACTACCCATCTGAGCCAGTATGCTATCCTTGGCTCTAACACACCGTTTGAAACCAGCGAAAAGCCCACCGACCCCACTACTCCTACAGACCCTACAGACCCGACTGACCCAGCCAAGCCCGAACAGCCTGGCAAGCCTTCTGAGAAAACAGAAAGCCCCCAGACCGGCAATAACAGCAATATGATGCTGTGGATTGGTCTTCTGGCTGCATCCGGAGCCGGCGCTGTTGGCATGACGCTTTACAGCAGAAAGAAAAAGGAACAGAATATCTAACATTTTACGGCCGCCATCTGCCCGATGGCGGCTGTTTTAGAAGGAAGGTGGGATTATCAAACGAATTGTGATTTTGGAACTATTAGACCAGGATAATGTTGCTTTAGAAGAAATTTCAAAGATTTTGGAGCGTCATCCTGATTTGAAGCTGATTGAAATGGTAGTTGAACCGACATTGATTTTTAACCACCTCATAATTGACACAGGAAAAAGAAAGGTATACTATAATCAGCAGGAGGTATTACTGACAACAAAAGAGTATGAACTACTTTACCGACTGGCCTTGTATGAAGGGCGGGTGTTGTCATACAGGCAGCTTTATGAGGCTGTATGGGGAGAAGATCCAATGGGAAATGAAGCCAATGCGGTAAGCTGTCATGTATACGGCCTGCGCAGAAAATTTCGTGAGATAGCACCCAGCTTACCTTCTGCTATCCGTTGTGTTCGAGAAGTTGGCTTTTGTTTTGAGGATATTACGGAATAAATATGGGAAACGACCTGATAGCAGGTCGTTTCCCATATTTATTTGAGCCATAAAGTCTTTTCTTACGGTGCAGTATTCAAAGGGCGGTAAAATTTGACATTATACAGCATTTTGTTGTTTGTTCTTGTCTAAACTTGCGACCGACTACGAAAATTCTACGGAAAATCTCGGAAAAATCTACAAAATTAGACGGTATAATCCCTATATCAACAATTATGAACGGGGATAAACATACCGGGCGGTTGTCCTATCCCCGCAGGGGGATAAAATGCCGGGGATAAAAAAGCAAACGGAAGCGTGATCTCAATTGGAGCGAATCTGAAATGAGGGCAACGAGCGAAAAGTATCGCCTTAATTCCTATGACGGCGAAGAACTGCCGTTTGAGAACTATATGAAACTTGACAATACAAATCCGGCTCCAGATGAAGTTGCAAAAATGATTAAAGCACTCTTTTCAATCGAGGAGTAATTTACCGAAAGGAGTATCGAAATGATATTTGAAGAAAAAACAATCATATTGAAAGATGGCAGGACCGCCATCTTAAAAAGTCCATGTGTTGAGGATGCGGAAAAATTACTGAACTACATAAAGAAATCTTGTAGTGAAACTGATTTTCTTGCACGCTATCCCGAAGAATGGACAACAACTATCGGGCAAGAGGAAGCATGGGTAAACCGCTTGCGCTCTGCCCCTGATACATTGGGTATCACCTGTTACGTTGACGGTGAGGATGCCAGCAACTGTGAGATCAGCTTCAGAGGAGACATGAAAGTATCGCATCGTGCAACCATTGCCAATGCTATTCTCAAAGACTATTGGAACCTCGGTATCGGCTCTGCAATGTTCGAGGAGCTTGTATCGGCGGCACAGAACCGAGGAACCGAGATTATGGAGCTGGAGTTCATAGAGGGCAATGACCGTGCAAGACACTTGTACGAAAAATTCGGATTCCGTGTTGTTTGCGAAAGACCGAATATGTTTAAGCTCAAGGACGGCACTTACCGAAGTGAGTTCTATATGCAGAAATACTTATGATAAGATGGTGTGATGTCGATCTGGAGAACGATGTTATTGATGTAAATCATACTTTGGTTTACTATGACCACCGTACTGATGGTAGTAAAAAAGGCTGCTATTTTAATGTCAATACGCCGAAAACTCCGGCTGGAAAAAGAAAAGTGCCAATGCTCAGTTTTGTGAAAGAGGCAATTATAATGGAAAAGGAAAGGCAGGAGTTGCTTGATCTTCATTGTATCGCTACCATTGACGGATATACAGATTTTATCTTTATCAATCGCTTCGGAAATCCGCAACATCAGGGAACACTGAATAAAGCAATCCGCCGCATAATTCGTGACTGTAACGATGAGCAGTTTTTGAAGAACGAAAATCCCGAAGTGCTACTTCCGCATTTTAGCTGCCATTCATTAAGACATACATTTACAACGAGAATGTGCGAAGCGGGCGTGAATGTCAAGGTCATTCAAGACACGCTTGGTCATAAGGATATTTCAACAACGCTCAATATCTATACCGATGTGACGAAGGAGCTTAGGCAGTCTGAGTTTGAAGGTCTTGACTCATATTTCAAAAGCGAGTATAATAAAGTGTCTAACGAATAAGTGGCATTTCTTGAGCGAGGATAAAAGCTTCTACACCATTTACACCAATTTATACTCCAATCCCCCGAAAAACTACACGAATTTATAGGGATATAGCGATTCCGGAAGAAACGCTGTTTAGACCTGTTATGAGATATGAGGAGGTTTAGGACGGATTGAAAAGATGGTTGCTTTCGTCCCGACAATGAAACCATTAGATAAGTAATTATTTGGAGATATTAAAATGAGATCAGATTTAATCAAAGAGGGTCCGTCAAGGGCCGCTCATCGTTCTCTCTTACGAGCTCTCGGAATTGACGAACTCGAAATGAAAAGACCTTTTGTAGCCGTTGTTAACTCAAAGAGTGACTACATTCCCGGTCATATGCACCTTGATAAAATTGCCGAGCAGGTTAAGGCAGGTATCAGAAACGCAGGCGGCGTTCCGTTTGAATTCAATACAATCGGCGTTTGCGACGGTATCGCTATGAACCACAAGGGTATGAAATACAGCCTTTGCTCAAGAGAACTTATTGCAGACTCAATTGAGGTTATGCTCACAGCTCATCCGCTTGATGCAATCGTATTTATTCCCAACTGTGATAAGATTGTTCCAGGTATGCTTCTTGCAGCTTGCAGACTTAATCTTCCCTGTATCTTTATTTCAGGCGGTCCCATGATGCCCGGAAAGAGCACAGAGACAAATACAGGTATCGGTCTTTCTGAAATGTTTGAATATTCAGGTAAATATTTCGCAGGAAATATGAGCCTTGAAAATCTTGAAAGCTGTGCTTTCTCAGCTTGCCCCACTTGCGGTTCCTGCAGCGGTATGTATACTGCTAACTCCATGAACTGCCTTACTGAAACAATCGGTATGTCGCTTCCCGGCTCAGGCACAATTCCTGCTGTTATGAGCGCAAGACTCCGCCTTGCAAAAATGGCTGGCGAGAGAGTTATGGATCTTCTTAAAGAGGATATCAAGCCGAGCGATATTATCACAGAAAAGGCTATTGAAAACGCAATCAGAACAGATATGGCTATCGGCTGTTCTACAAATACAATTCTTCATCTTACTGCTATCGCTCATGCGGCAGGTCACGATATCGACCTTAAAACGCTTGACGAATACGGAAGAAAAACTCCTCAGATTTGTAAGCTTAACCCTGCATCATCTGTATTTATCACAGACCTTAACGATGTAGGCGGTATTCAGGCAGTTATGAAAGAGCTTGCAAAGGGCGATATGATTAACACAGACGCACTCACCGTTAACGGTACTGTTGCAGAGCGTATTGCAAAAGCTCCCGATGCTGACGGAGATATTATCCGCACACTTGATAACCCGTTCTCTAAGGACGGCGGTATTGCTGTTCTTTGGGGCAATCTTGCAGAGGAAGGCTCAGTTGTTAAAAAGGGCGCAGTACTTCCCGAAATGATGCAGCATAAAGGCCCTGCAAAGTGCTTTGACAGCGAGGAAGACGCAATTGCAGCTATCAACGGCGGCAAAATCGTTGCAGGCGATGTTGTTGTTATCAGATATGAGGGTCCCAAGGGTGGTCCCGGTATGAGAGAAATGCTTTCGCCCACATCTGCAATTATCGGTATGGGTCTCGGCAATTCTGTTGCTCTTCTTACTGACGGCCGTTTCAGCGGCGCAACAAGAGGCGCTTCAATCGGCCATGTTAGCCCCGAGGCTGCTCAGGGCGGTACAATCGCACTTGTTGAGGACGGCGATGAAATCGAAATCGATATTCCCGCAAGAGTTCTCAAGGTTAATGTTTCAGACGAAGTTCTTGCACAGAGAAAGGCAAACTGGCATCCTCCCGTTCAGCAGCTTTCAGGCTATATCAAGAGATATGCACAGCATGTAACAAGCGGTGCTAAGGGCGCTGTTTTTGAGGACTGATTGTTCGCCGACACAGGAGTAATAAAATCATTAAGAGGTATTATCATGCGTGACGATGTTGCAATTTCAGTTCAAAATGTAACTATGTCCTTTAACCTTAATAAGGAAAAAGTAGACAACCTTAAAGAATATGTTATTAAACTCATCAAGCACAACCTTGAATATAAAAAGTTTGACGCTCTTAAAGATGTAACCTTTGAAGTTAAAAAGGGCGAGCACCTTGCAATTCTCGGCTTTAACGGCGCAGGTAAAAGTACGCTTTTGAAAACAATAGTAGGCGTGTATAAACCCACTACGGGTACTGTTGAAAAATGCGGCGTTATCGCTCCTCTTCTTGAGCTCGGCGCAGGCTTTGACCCCAACTATTCAGGCAAGGAAAATATTTTCCTTTACGGTGCTATTCTCGGCTATTCAAGAGAATACATTCAGTCTAAATATGACGAAATAGTAGAGTTTTCAGAGCTTGGTCATTTTATTAATGTTCCGCTCAAAAACTATTCATCAGGTATGAAAGCCCGTCTTGGTTTCTCAATCGCTACGGCGGTTGAGCCTGATGTTCTTATCCTTGATGAGGTTTTGTCAGTAGGCGACGCTAAGTTCAGAACAAAGAGTCTTAAAAAAGTTCAGTCTCTTTTTGAAAAGGGCGTAACTGTTCTTTTCGTTTCCCACAGCATTGATCAGGTAAAAGCAATTTGCGATACCGCTATTCTTTTGAACCACGGTGAAATTATTGCTAAAGGTGATGTTGACAGCGTTTCCGCAATCTATGAGGAGATGACTCAGGGAAAGAAAGACAGCAAAGAAAAGGCTATGAGGGAAGAGAAAGAAATTCTCAAAAAAGTTGCCCTTGAAAAACCTACCACTGACAATGCTAAAGAGCAGGAAAAAGAATAATAAATAACAAATAATAAAAGCCGTGCTTTTGAATTTTCAAAAGCACGGCTTTTTTTGTTTAATTTGCGGATACTCATCCTTCGTATTCGTTCTCGTTTTCCCAGTTGTGCCAGATTGCCTGAACATCATCGTTTTCTTCAAACATATCAATCATACGGCTCATTTTCATCATATCCTCTTCTTTTTCAAGACGGGTATATGTTGCGGGAATGTAAGCAGGCTCGCTTGAAACGATTTTGTAGCCCTTAGCTTCAAGGTCGTCACGGATAGCGCCGATGTCGTTTGCCTCTGTGCGAATTTCAAATACATCCTCATCGTCAGTAATGAAGTCTGTTGCGCCTGCGTCAAGAGCGTCCATCATAAGAGCGTCCTCATCAACATCCTCTTTTTCAATAAGTATAACGCCTTCTCTGCTAAACATAAATGTTACAGAGCCTGATGTGCCCATGTTTCCGCCTGCTTTGTCAAAATAATGTCTTACTTCGCCTGCGGTGCGGTTTCTGTTATCTGTAAGCGCTTCAACAACTACTGCAACGCCGCTCGGGCCGTATCCTTCGTAAATGATTTCTTCGTAATCTGCGCCGCCTGATTCTCCTGCCGCCTTTTTAAGCATTCTTTCAATGTTGTCATTCGGCACATTGTTCTGCTTTGCCTTTGCAATAACATCTTTAAGTTTTGTGTTTACGCTCGGGTCGGGACCACCGTTTTTAACAGCTACTGCAAGTTCTCTGCCTATCTTTGTAAATATCTTTGCTCTTGCGGCGTCATTGGCGCCTTTTTTTCTCTTTATTGTGCTCCATTTTGAATGTCCGCTCATTTCAGCAACTCCTTTTTTATCTATTTAAAAACTGCAATAATTTTACCATATATAAATGTGCCTTTCAAGAGTAATTTTGTTTGTATTCTTTTATAATGAGTTTCAAAACTAAAAAAATCTTTGTTAATATGATAAATTTACTGAAATGACTTTAATTTTTTGGTTGATTTGATATAATAGCTTAGTAAAAAATATCATATTTTGTTATATTTTAAATTATTTTGTCGAAAATAGGATAATTTCAAAAAATTTTTCACAAAAACGAAAGTTGGTGCGATTTAATATATGGTAGTGTTTTTAGATCTGCTTGATACTGAAGAAGAAAAGGCTTCTTTTCAAAATATTTATGATAAATACAAATCGCTGGTTTATTGGATTGCATATGATAAGTTAAGAAATGATGCCTTGTCAGAGGAATGTGTTCAGGAAACCTTTATTTATGTTGCTTTGAATTTTGAGAAATTTCTTAAAACAGAAAACGAGAGTCAGCTAAGAGGTTTTCTCTGTACTGTTGCAAAAGGAAAGGCAATAAGTATTTTCAGAAAAGAAAATGTTCATAATACAAGAGAGCTTTCATACGAGAATTACGAAGAACTTCAACAAACTGAAACTTTCGACAATTATACAACTGTTGAAATAAGTTTTGCTGTTGATAAACTTCCTGAGGATTTAAAAAGTATTGTTTATTTAAAATATGTTTACGGCCTCAACAGCAAGGAGATTGGTGAGGTTCTCAATATGAAAGATGCGCTTGTCAGAAAAAAGCTTCAATCTGCTAAAGCAAAGTTGAGAAATATTTTGTCGGACGGAGTGAGTGAAAATGAGCAATCTTCAAAAAGCATGTGAAATGTCCCTCGAAAGATGGATTGATTCTCTACCCGAGAATTCTGAAAAGCATAAATTCTCTAAAAAGCATAACAGAGAAATGAAAAAAATCATAAACAGTATGGACGGCAAAAAGAGACTGCACTTTACTAAGAAAACGGCAAGGGCAATTCTTGTTGCCGCAATAATTTTAGCGCTTGCTGTCACAGCTTTTGCTATTGAGACAAGCCATAATTATGATTTAAACCCGTTTAATATTTATACTGAATTTTCCGTTGATTCGGAAAACGGAAACAAAGATATTGATGAAATATCTTTGCATTACATACCTGATGGCTTCTCGATGATATATGATTCTGTTTTAGAGGATCATAGAATTTATGAATATACTAATGAAAACTCTGTATGGTTTAATGTTCATTTTATTGAAGCTAACAGCGTCTCTAATTTAGATACTGAAAAATATGAATGTAGCACGATTGAATTCAACGGTACTGAATATATTGTTTTCAGTGACGGTAAAGACTATAATGGCGTCGTTTGTAATAAAGACGGTTATTATATTATTGTAGACGGTGTTATGAACAGTGATGAATTGCTTGATATAGCTCAAAATGTTTATTAACATTTTAAATAAAAACTGAAAAGAGGGGGTGAAAAAATGACAGAGGTTAAAACAGGTAAAAAGCTTTTATGCCTTTTACTTTCTCTCGTATGCGTATTCAGCTGCTTTGCTTCAACGGCAACGGTTATGGCGCAGGACGATACCGACCCGGAGATTACTCCGTATTTCACTACAATCGGGGTTCTTTCATATAATTTTGATATTAGTGGAGTAACTGCTAAATGTACTGCTTCAATGTCCGCTAAAAGATCAACAAATTTGAAAATTGTTATCGAACTTCAAAAACTCAGTTCGGGCAGTTACTCAACTGTTGATTCTTGGACAGCGACAAGAACAGGTACTTCACTTGGACTTGAGAAGTCAAAAGTAATCAATGTTTTCTCCGATTACAGAATGAGAGTTACATTTACAGCCGGTTCAGAGATTCAGACCAGAATTGTGTATCCGGACTAATATCAAAGCCGTATCTTCAAGATACGGCTTTTTATTTTTGTTTGATTCATTATGCTTGTTGACACCTGACTGAAACCGTGTTACGATTTAGGCAGTTTCCTCATTGTGTATTTGTGGGTGCATCTTGGTAAAAGAAAGTAGGTTTTATATATGAATGAGCAGGAAAGAATTGATTTATATACTTCAATAGTTCCCAACAGACGGCAGTTGATTATACAGGAAATGAAATATTATGCCTTCATTCATTATACTGTTAATACTTTTACAAATAAGGAATGGGGAAACGGAAAAGAAAGCGAAAAAATATTTAATCCCTCTAATCAAAACACTGACCAATGGTGCGAGGCAATCGCCCGTGCAGGAATGAAGGGAGTTATTTTAACCTGTAAGCATCACGATGGATTTTGCCTTTGGCCCACTAAAACAACAGAACATTGCATAAGAAACAGCCCTTACAAAAACGGCAGGGGAGATGTTGTCAGGGAAGTTTCGGAAAGCTGTAAAAAATACGGCTTGAAATTCGGCGTCTATCTCTCTCCTTGGGACAGAAACGCAAAATGTTACGGCACTCCCCAATATAACGATTTTTATATTGAGCAGCTTAAAGAGCTTTTAACAAATTACGGCGAAATATTTATGCTTTGGCTTGACGGCGCCTGCGGAGCAAAAGCAGACGGTCAGCCTGTTCAGGATTATGATTTTGAAAGAATATGGAGTACGGCGCTTGAGCTACAGCCTAATATTGTAATGTCAGGCTGTGCCCCCGATGTCAGATGGATTGGCAACGAAAGCGGAAAAACACGCGAAAGCGAATGGAATGTTGTTCCTAAATTTAAGTATGAACAGCAGAATTTCTGCGCCAACTGTCAAGATACCGATGATATGAAGAAATTTCAAAAGCGCTGTCAGGATGTTATGCTTCCCGATATGGGCTCAAGAAAGTTTTTGAGCAATTTTGACGAGTTTATGTGGTATCCTGCCGAAGTAGATGTGTCTATCCGTCTCGGTTGGTTTTATCATCCTCTTCAAAGGTTTACGCTTAAATCTTTAAATCACCTAATGAAAATATATTACAATTCAGCGGGGAATAATTCGCTTTTACTGCTGAATATACCGCCTAATAAAAAAGGTTTATTTGCAAAAAGCGATGTCAAACGGCTTTATGAAATGGGCAAGTGGATAAAACTTGAAGATGAACTTGTAATAAAAGAAGCTGAAACATCAGTAAAAAATAACGGTTTTGAAATTGAAATTAAATTCCCCAAGCAGTCGGTAGACCGCATAAGACTTTCGGAAGATACAACAAAATCGCAAAGAGTTGAAAAGTTTTCTGTTTATGCAAATTCTGAGAAAATATATTCAGGCACGGTAATCGGATTTTCTAAAATTGCAATTTTTAAACCGATTGAAACTGACCGCATAAGAATTGTGATAGACGAGTGCAGAAAAGAACCGTATATTGATAAAGTAGAAGTTGTAGCAACAGGAGCATATAGAGTTAAATAATAAAAGGTATTCGGATTATTCCGAATACCTTTTTGTTTTTGATGAGATATTATGCTTTAAAAGATAACTGTCAATCGTTCTCTTTTCTTATTTCTCTCGGAGTTATGCCGAAAGTCTTTTTGAATTCGTGTGTAAAATGATAGGGTGAACTGAAAGCAAGCATATTTGCTATTTTGTTAACGGGAATTGTTGTTTGAACAAGGATTTTATATCCTTCCTCCATTTTTTTCTTAAGTATATATTGCTTTGGAGAAATATTTAATTCCTTAGTGAAAATTTGGTGAAGCCTTCTAGGCGATATACGGAAAAAGGCTGATATTTCATCTATTGATACTCTTGAGTATATCTTTTGCTCTACATAAGCGCAAATTTCATCAATAAGCTTGCTTTGAGTTGCCTGCAAATCTTCTTCGTTAAGATTATTTTTTATCATAACTGAATAAAAATAAGCAGTAAACAATGTGTTAATGTAATTATTATTAAGCGGATAGTTTTTTCCGTAATTAAGCATTTCGGTAAAAGCGTTATTTTCTTTTTCACATAATGGTATTTCGTAAATTTTGTCTGTTTCAAACTCTTCCTGAACATTTTTAGCGGTGAAGTTCACCCATCTGTATCCCCATAAATCTGTAAGACTCGTATATTTTATTATTTCGTTAAATCTAATAAATAGGCAAGTGTTTTCACCCAATATAAATGTGCCTTTGTCGGTGAATATTTTACCCTGCCCGTAAGTGCATCGGATAAATGCATATGTGCCGTCTTCATAGCTTGATTTTTCATCTTCATCACAGTAATGATAATATGAATTGTCTGCAAGTATTTTGTAGGCACTGATTATTTCAGGTTGAAAACCTGTTGAGCAGCTATGTTGTTTTAAATGAAAAAATTCGCTTTGATACATATAAAACACCTGTGATTTCCGATTTTTGTATTTATTATACTGTATTTTGAATTTATTTACAACAACAAGTATATTATAATTAATTTATAATCAAAGGGAGGTTTGATATGAAACTGTATCTATTTGACAGAACAGAGAAAATAATTCACTTTGACGATTTAAGTATTCTTGAAGAAAAACGCCGAATTGATGACAATATCAGTTTGGTGATGTCTGAAAATGAAGTTTTTGTGTTTCAAATTGCTTTGGTTTTAGAAAATGATGATGTTATAAATTCTATTACATCAAGCGGAAAATTAAAAATATCATGTATAAACACCGATGTTGTAGATAAATACGGAAACAGAAAAACACAAAAAATCGGTATCAAAAAGAATGTAATTCAGCCTCTTTTTTTCACTGCTGAGGCAGAAAAGCTTTCTTCAGGCAGGGAAGAAAAATGCACGGTTATTATAAATACTCAAAATGAATGCCGTTCTTTTTCGGTTACTTTCAAAATCAACACGAGCCCTGTTGAAAACAACGGCTATAATGATTTGTGGAGATTGTCAAGAATTAAGTGGCTCAATTCTGATTTGTGTATTGATGAATCCGTTGTAAAGCCTTATGTCCCTCCCAAAATTACAAAAGACTGTTTGGCTGTTTTAGGACGAGAAGTAGAACTCGAAGAAAACGGATTGCCCAAACAGATTTATTCTAAATACAATGAGGAAATTCAGGTTGAAAAAGAAGTGCAGAAAAAGCTGTTTTCAAAAGAAACAAGCTTTTTGATTGACGGCAACCCGATTTTAAACGGCGAAACAAACAGTCAGCTTTTCAATAACCGCATTGAAAATACTACTCAGTGTGAAAATGAAAACTATTTTGCAAAAATATCTTCCACTTTAAGATATGACGGGCAGATGGAGTATTCAGTTGAGATAACTCCGAAAAAAGATTTCACTGCAAACGATGTTTCGCTGAATTTTTATGTTTCTCCCGAATGTTCTCTCATTATGCACGGCTTGGGGCTCAGAGCATCAAAAGCGCAGGCGCTTGAATATAAGTGGGATAACCAAAAACAGCAGGATTGTTTGTTTATCGGTTGCGTAAACTGCGGCATGAGAGTTAAGTTTAAGGCGGAAAACTACACAAGGCCGCTTGTGAATATCTTTTATAAAAATCTGCCTCTAACTGTACCTGAAGAAACATGGGATAATCACGGAAAAGGACGCATAGAAGTAGAGAAAAACAAAGACTTTACAAAAGTTTTTGCTTCAACAGGGGCTTTTGAATTTAAAGAAAACGAAACAAGACGATTTGTTTTTGAACTTCATATTACTCCGTTGAAACCTATTGATTATAAAAAAGCCTTTTCTGTAAGATACTCTCATAACAGCAAGCTTAAAAATGAAATAAAAGAAATTGATAATGCTCATAAAAATGGATTAACTCATGTTATATTCCATCAGGGCAATATGATAATGCCGTTTATAAACTATCCGTTTTATGAGGTCGACAGATTAAAATTCGCCGCTGATTATGCACGCAAAAAAGGAATAGGAATAAAACTCTATTATACCGAGCGTGAACACAGCAATCATATGGCGGAAACTTTTGTATATAAGGCGCTCGGAGATGAAATAATTCTGAGAAAACAGGGCGTCAGCCATTCGTGGCAAAAGGAAAAACCACAGTGGTTGGTAGACAATTTCGGAGAAGACATTATCCCAGGTTGGTTCGTTAAATATAAGCACGGAAAATATAAAAACGACCACGACATTTCATTTATTGTAAGACCTGATACAAGACTTGACAACTATTATGTTGAGGGATTGAACTGGCTTGTTGATAATATAGGGATCAAGGGTATTTATATTGATGATACATCCCTTGACAGAACAACGCTTGAAAGAGCGAAAAAGGTGCTTCAAAAAACAGACGGTCTGATAGATATGCATATGTGGAATCACGAGGAACCGAGAGCGGGAGATGTTAGCTGTATGAATCTCTACACGGAAATACTTCCGTTTATTGACAGTGTGTGGCTCGGTGAAGGTTTTTTCTATAAGAAATATTCGCCTGAATATATGCTTGTAGAGGTAAGCGGAATACCTTACGGTCTTACAGGTCAGATGCTCGAAGGCGGCGGTGATTTTTATGCAGGAATGTTGTACGGCATGAACAACCGCTACGGCTGGGGATATAAAAACGCTGTTAAAATGTATAAGGTGTGGGATGATTTCGGTATCACCGAAAGCAAGATGCTCGGTTACTGGCACAGCAAAAACCCCGTGAAAACAAGCAATGAAAATGTTCTTGTTACTGTTTATTTGAAAGACAGAAACGCTCTTGTCTGCATTTATAATTTCTCCGATAAAAGTGAAGAATTCGGAATAAATGTAGATAAGAACTTACTCGGATTTTCTCCGGTGAGCAGTAGTGAAGTAAGATTCGGCAAGGACAGAAAGAAATCTATAAATATAAACAAATCATTCAAACTCAAGAAAAGAAAAGGAATAATGATTGAATTGAGAGGTTAATATTATGAAAAAGTCTGTAATGATTATAATTTGCGTAGTTGTTGTTTTGGCTGTTATAGGAGCTTCATTGGGCGTTCATTTCGGTTATGCAAAAACAACTGATGAAATGAAAACTTATACGGTTGAAACAAATTCTCAGCCGCTCAGAGTGGCAGTTATAAGTGATTTACAGCTGCCTGATTCTAAAGAAAAGGATACACATCAGTACGAGTCTTGTGAAAAAACTTTAACCATGCTTAAAAACAAGGGTATGGACGCTCTTATTATTGCAGGAGATTTTACAGACCTTTCCTCTAAAAAAGCGTGGGGTACATTTAAGGAAATATATGATAAGGTAATGGGTGACGATGAAAAGCCTATTCCGCTTTACATAATGGGTAACCACGATTACTGGCTTGATTATTTTATCTCAGCCAAGGAAATCGGCACTCCTGCTAAGCTTCAGAAAAGATTTACCGAATATACAGGCGAATATCCTTTCAGCCATAAGGTTATAAACGGTTACCACTTCATTTGTTGGAGCTCTTCTGACGGAACTTACGATAAATCATACCAGAATAAAGAATGGATAAGAGGCGAGCTTGACAAGGCTGTTGCCGATGACCCCGAAAAGCCGATTTTTGTTATAACTCATTTAAATCCGTCCGATACGGCATACGGCTCCGATGAATGGGGAAACAGCGATATTACCGATGTGTTAAAGGACTACAGCCAGGTAATCTCAATTTCGGCTCATTCTCACTACTCACTTATAGATGAGCGTTCAATATGGCAGGGCGATTTTACCGCTTTCACAACTCAGAGTCTTGATTATATCGAGCTTGAAACAGGAAAGTTCAACGGCAGTATTCCCAAGGACGCTTACGGAAATTCAATGGCAGATGTGCTTCCCGCTTGCCTCTATATGGAA
Organism: uncultured Oscillospiraceae bacterium; assembly: GCA_900540305.1. Lineage (GTDB taxonomy): Bacteria > Bacillota > Clostridia > Oscillospirales > Acutalibacteraceae > Eubacterium_R. The sequence continues at coordinate 26,544 of UQFL01000007.1, forward strand.
ATAGAGAACGATAAGATTACAATTAACAGACTTGAAGCCAATACAGGAAATGAACTCAAAGAGCCTTGGGTTATCAACGCTCCTTTCGGCAGTGAGGAAAGCCTCAGCAAATATACCGATAAAAGAGCAGATGAAAATTCAGCGCCCACATTAAATGAAAATCTTAAAGCTTCATATGCAGATATAACTGATATTAACGGAAATAAGCAGAGAACTATCACTTTTGAAGCAGGCAAGGACGATGATTTTGTTCATTCCTATAAGCTTGTATTTCTTGATGAAAATAAAAATGTTCTCGAGTTTGAAGAAACCGATTATGACAACAATGTTGTTCATTATGATGCTGAAGGATATAAAATAAATGTTGCAAACGAGAATTACGAAAACGGTCAGCCAAAGAAAATTTCCGAGGTGCTTTATTTCAGCGACTTTGTTTTAGGTCTTGAGAATATGGCGGATAATGCCGAGCTTAGACTTCCGAGCAATCTTCCAGAAAACACAAAATATGTTTCAATTACTGCAATAGACAGCTGGGGCGCAGAAAGTAATTCAGTTGTTTGTGAAGTAGTTTTGTGAGGATATTGATATGAAAAAAATTATATCAGCACTTTTGATTACAGTTATAATTATGACAGGATTAAGTATCAGCGGCTGTTCAAAACAGGATGACAGCTGGAAAGAAAATGAAAAATACGACCTTTCACTCCCAGTTTTAAATGAGGACGGTTGGTATCTCGTATTTGAAGATGATTTTAACGGCGAATCATTAAACGAGGGAATAACTTTCGGCGAAAAATATGTCGGCAGTAAAGAGATATGGACTACATCCCCACACGCCATCAGATGGGAGAGCAACGATGAGGATAAACCCGAACATGCGTGCTGGTGGTGCCCCGAAATGGTGGAAATAAAAGATTCAAACCTTGTTGTTCATTCCCGTTATGAAGAAAACCACACTTGTGACGGCGACTGCCCGTCAAAAGGCAGATTCACAGGCGGAATCGAAACAAGAATGATTACGGGCGATAACAATAACAACAAGGGAACAGAGGATACGCTTCTTTTTGCCCAGGCTTTCGGTTACTTTGAATGCCGTGTCAAATTCCCCGATGCAGACGGTATGTGGTCTGCATTCTGGCTTCAGTCCTCAAATATGCGCAAGGTAGGCAACGAGGGCGAAGACGGCACAGAGATTGATGTATATGAGAGTGCATTCAGAAGAAGTAAAAAATCCGAAATGGGTCACGCTCTTTTATGGGACGGATACGGTGAGGACGCAAAAAGCTCACCCTATATCGGTGCACTTGAGCAGGATCTATACGATGGTTATCATACCTTTGCTCTTAAATGGACACCCGAATATTATGTTTTCTATGTAGACGGAGAACCGACCTGGGCAACCGATGACGGCGGAGTATCTAAGGTTAAAGAATTTCTACGCCTTACGGTTGAAATTGACGCAGGAGACGGCTGGGGACCCCACGGAAAGAAAATAGGTCAGTTTGATGATACAAATTCATCAGATTCCGATTTTCTTGTTGACTATGTAAAAGTATGGCAAAACGAAAACTACGAACAGTACATAAAAGATGATGATGAATTTTCAGGTTCAGTAGATTTATCTTAACAGGAGACGCTATGATTAAATTAATACCTGCACCGAAACAAGTTAAAGAACTTAACGGAACTTTTTTGATTAAAGATGATTTAACAGTTAAAACAGATTTCCCGCTTCCGCTTTTAAAACTTCAAAGAGATGACAACGCTTCGCTGATTATTGAAAAAAACAATAGTCTGAAAGCTGAGGGGTATACTCTTGAAGTAAATCAAAAAGAGATTAAAATTACCGCCTGTGATGAGGCTGGGGCGTACTATGCCTTGCAATCTCTTAGGCAGATAAGCAGATATGAACTCGGCGAAAGGCGTGTGCCTTGCTGTAAAATATCCGACGAACCGAGATATAAGTGGAGGGGCTTACAGCTTGATGAAAGCCGCCATTTCTTCGGAAAAGACGCAGTAAAAAAGCTTCTTGATAATATGTTTATGATGAAACTTAATGTTTTTCATTGGCATTTAACAGATGATCAGGGCTGGAGAATTGAAATTAAAAAATATCCGCTTTTAACTGAAATCGGTTCCGTTCGCAAAAGCACGCATATTAACGGCTGGGGTTCAACCCAAATAGTATACGGCGTTCATAAAGGCTATTATACTCAGGATGACATCAGAGAAATAGTCGATTACGCAGCGCAAAGAAACATTATGATTGTGCCGGAAATAGATTTTCCCGCCCATTGCGCCGCTGCAATAGCCGCCTATCCTTGGCTTGCGTGCAGAGAACTTAAAAGAGATGTTCCCGGTTATTTCGGTAGTTCTATTCCTGAAAAAGTTATGAAAATTAAAGATTGGAACAGAACTATATGCGCAGGTAAAAAGAAAACGGTTCAGTTTGTATTTGATGTTATAGATGAAGTCTGCGAAATGTTCCCCGGAGAATATTTTCATATCGGCGGCGATGAAGCGCCGAAAGACGAATGGAAAAAATGTCCCAATTGTCAGAAAACTATGAAAGAAAATAATCTCAAAAATGAGGAAGAACTTCAGGGATATTTTAATAATCTGATACTTGAACATCTAAAGAAAAAAGGCAAACGCCTTATCGGCTGGAATGAGATACTAAAGGCTAAAAATCTCGACAACAGTGTAGTTGCGCAGTATTGGACTCCTAAAAAAGACAATAACGCAAGAAACCACGCTCAAAAAGGCTTGAATATAATTATGTCAAACCACAAGTCATTTTATTTTGACATTCCTTATGGCCAGTATCCGCTGAAAAACACTTATTGCTTTAAACCTGAAGAATACGGTATAAACGGTTCTCAAAAAAGCGTTATGGGTGTTGAGGGTGAAAACTGGACGGAATGGACAAATTCTTTAGAAAAGCTTGAGATGAAACTGCATCCCCGTATGGAAGCGCTTGCAGAGTCCGCGTGGTCTGACGAAGCTGTTAAAGACTGGAATGACTTTAAAGAGAGAATCGAATCATTTAAGAGTTATTATGATTATTTGGGTATAAATTATGCTGTTAGCAAAATCTATCAGCCCTCAGGATTATTAAACAGGACAAAGATTAAAAAGCTGTTTTTCAACGGCGACACTGATTATGAGTTTAATATGAATGAAAAATACCGCAGAGAAGGTCTGCGGTAATTCGGAGTGCTTTAGATGAAGGCTTTAGATAGTGCGAAAAAGTTGCTCAACACGGTAAAGAATAACTGGAATAATCCTCCCGAAGGCAAATATATACCGTATAAAGAGATAATGGCATACAGCGCAGGCGGTATAGGTGTCAAAATGCTCGTTCAAATGATATATTACATAGGGCTTTCCGGAACAAGTTTGCTTGCGGGTTCCGCTCTCGGTTTGAAAAACGGAGATTTGGTAAATCTTAATTTAATAGCCACTGTTATCTGCATCTTTTTAGTCCCTGCAAGGGGAATGATAATTGATAACACCCGAAGCAAAAAAAGGTAAATTCAGATCCTATCTTCTGTATATGGGAGTTCCGTCAGCGCTTATCAGCTGTGTGTTTGCATTTTTGCCTTTTGAAACAATGAGCTATGATCAAAGACTTTGGTCATTGTTTATCACATATATGCTTCTTCAGCTTTGCTATCCTTTCTACGATCAAGCATATACAACTTTGGCGCAGGTAATGAGCCCTGATTCAAATGAAAGGGCAGAAGTTATAACAATTTCTACTTTTATTTATTCGATTGCCCCAACTCTTGCAAATCTTTTTGTACCGATAATTGCCGGATTTACAGGCGGAATGGAGCATATAGGCGCATACCGTATAATAATTCCTGTATTTGGTATTTCAGGCTGTGTAATAGGAATGCTGAGCTATACAGGTACTAAGGAAAGGATTATAGTAGCAAAAGATTATACTCCAAAAGTACCGTTTTGGCACGGTATCATTGCCGGAATGAAAAACAAATATCAGTGGGGACGCTCCATTACTTCGTGGTTTGTACTCCTCCAAATAGGAATACAAAATATAACAACATGGTATTTCTATTACGGTATAAAAGATGTTTTAAATCTCACAACCGAACAGCAGGGCGTTTTAAACGGTACACTTGTAACAATACTGGGTGCGTCCGCATATCCTGCTTTGCTGTTTTCACCGATTATTATAAAGAAAATAGGTAAAAGAAATCTTGTAATTATTTATACTGTCTGCAACATACTGTGTATGATAGGAATGTATTTTTCAATCAGAAACATCTGGGCTTTATATGTATTTTTATGGCTTAGAAGTGTCTTTACAGCTTTCCCTATAATCAATGACTGCGCAATGAATGCGGATGTGCTTGATTATCAGCAGTACAAAACAGGCGACAGATTAGAGGGGCTTATGTCTCAGGTTGTAACATTTATCGGAACTTTTGTTACGATGGGCGTTACTTACTTTGTGCAGACAATTGTTATGCAAAACCGGTACGGTCTTGTTGACAACTATGATGATTTATATCTTGCTTCTTTCAGAGAGCCTTTGTCAAAGGCTATGATACTCATTGCCATAGTAGGATATGTTTTTTCTCTCATTCCGTTTATAACTTTATATACGCTTACTGAAGAAGAGCATAAATCATATATTGAAGTGCTTAAAATAAGAGCGGCGCTTGAGGATTATGCTGATAATAATCTTGCGCCCGGTCAGCTTGAAGAAGCTAAAAATATCTATTTCAACGCAGTTGAAGAATATAATGCTTGTGTCACTGCTTTGAATAATGCTAAGTCTCCGCTTGAAAAGCGAAAAATGAAAAAGAAAATCAAAGCGCTTGAAATTATAGTTTTGGAAAATAAACGCTTTGAAAATAAGCAGATGATAAAAAAGACTCAGCAGGCAAGAGAACTTGTTTCACATTCCGTAGAAGAACTTTACGGTATAAGCGAGCCTACAATGGACGCATATAACGAGGCTATGGCTATGAGTGAAGCAACACCGGAGGAAATAAAGCTTAAAGCAAAAAGCTGAAAATGGCTTCAAAGGAGCTTGACCGCTATCACAAAAAAGCATTTAAATATATTGAAGCTAAAAAGCTTATTAAGCAATATGAGTATTATTGTAATTGGAACAGTATTTTCAATACTCAGCTTGATAAAAGCGTTAATGCTTAACGAAATATAGAAAAAGCCCTCGGCGTCAGTCGAGGGCTTTTAGTATTTACATGAAGAATATAAAAAACAGGAGCATGTTTAATGCTCCTGCCTTGGTCGGAGTGACAAGACTTGAACTTGCGACCCCCAGACCCCCAGTCTGGTGCGCTACCACCTGCGCTACACCCCGAAATCAAATTGCTTTAATACTATATCACAACATTTTAAATAAATCAATATATTTCTTCAAATTTATCAGAAAAAATTCAAATTTTTTAGAAAACAGGGAACGCAATGTATGCGTTCCCTGAATTTACTGCGTTTTTATTTCCAAAGGTTTTTGTAGATTTTAAGAATATCTTTTTTAGTAACCTTTTTAATTGTGTTTGCAGGTGAGCCTGAATCAATAGCATCATCAGCCATTTTGTCCATCGCCTCGAAAAACTTTTCCTTGTCAATTCCGTATTTTTCAAGTGAGGGAATTTCGCATATTTCGCAAATTTCACGGCAGGCATTCAAAAATGCCTCGGCAGCAGTTCTGTCATCATCTGAATGGTGAGCAACTTTGATTGCTCTTGCAAGGTCTGCAAATCTGCTGTATGCTCCGTCAATTGCAAATTTATAACATTCGTTCATAAGCATTGCGTTTGAAATTCCGTGCGGCACATGGAAAAGTGCTCCTATCGGTCTGCTCATTCCGTGAATAAGCGTTACAGACGCATTGTTGAACGCTACGCCTGCTTCAAGCGCCGCAAGGCTCATTTCTGCTCTTGCTTTGATGTTTTTAGGGTCTTTATATACGATAGGTAGATTTTTGAAAATTCTCTTTGTTGCGCTGATTGCAAGGTCATCAGTAAGGGGCTGTGCCTTTCTTGAAGTGTAAGCCTCTGTTGCGTGGCAAAGCGCGTCAAGACCTGTTGCCGCTGTGATTGACGGCGGTGCAGTCAGCGTAAAGTGCGGGTCGTCAATAGCAAGGTCGGGCATAAGCACAGGACCCTTGAGAAGCATTTTAATATCTCTTTTTGTGTTTGTTATAATAGTGAACTGAGTAGCCTCTGAACCTGTTCCGCTTGTGGTGGGAATAGCTACCATGGGAGGAGTGGGAATGCTGATGATTTTTCCGTAATAATCATCTATTTCACCGCCGTTTGTAGCTACTGCGCCGATAGCTTTCATAGCGTCAATTGGCGAGCCGCCGCCGAGCGCGATAAGAAAGTCACAGTTTTCATCTCTGTACTGCTTTATACCCATGTCAATTATAACATCAGTCGGCTCTGAATTTACGCCGTCAAATACGCTGTATTCTATTCCGAGTTCGTCAAGAATATCCTCAACGGGTTTTACATTTCCTGAGCGAACCATAAATCTGTCTGTTACAATAAATGCTTTTTTGCCGAATTCTTTAATAAGCGGCTTAGCGTCAGTCAAAGCGTTTTCGCCGTAAACAATTTTACCCGGCATTATAAATTGATTTCCCATAAATATTACCTCTTTACCGCAAATTCAAATATATATTTTAATATAAATAAATCAATTGTCAAGTGGTAAAGGGTTCAGTAGATGAAGATTTTTAGAGAATTATATAGTATGGGCAAATATCTGCATATTCCGTATTACTTAATCTGAAACCGCCTTTTATTGTGCCAAGCTGTTCAAAACCGAGACTTTCATAAAGTCTTCTCGCCGCAGTGTTTGTGGAAACGACTGCGTTGAACTGAAGTATTTTGAAACCGTTTTCTTTGCCTTTAACCATACAGTCTTTTACAAGCTTTCTGCCTATTCCCATACCTCTGAATTTTTTGCCAACGGCGTAGCTTGCGTTGCAAATATGGCCGCATCTGCCTATATTGTTCGGGTGAAGAATGTAAAGACCCATGATTTCTCCTGTACTTTCTTTTACGGCAACTGCTGTCAGAGTCTGAGATGAGAAAAAGTCGTTTGCCGTGTCTGTTGTCAGCAGTTCTTCCTGCGGAAAGGCGTTCGCCTCAGACACAATTTCATTCCATATCTCAGCCATTTGCGGCAAGTCTTTTGCTTCAAAAGGTCTTATAATAATGTTGTTTTCTTCCATTTTCTTATCCTCTTATGTTTGCATAATATAAGCCCTGAAACCGAAATTTCAGGGCGTTTTTTTGTATAAATATTAGAGAAGTCCGTCCCAGGTGTCAACTTCCATAGCTTTTTTCTCTTCCTCGTCAAACCAGTGCTGAGTTACTGATTTGCTTTCTGTAAAGAAGCGGTAAGCGTCTTTTCCAAGGCAGTGTAAATCACCAAAGAAGCTCTGCTTGTGACCGCTGAAAGGTACAAATCCAACGGGTACGGGAATACCAACATTGATACCAACCTGACCGCCGTCTGTGTATCTTGCAAACTGTCTTGCGTAATAACCGCTCTGAGTGTAGATAACAGAGCCGTTTGCATACGGGCTTGCGTTCATAATTGCAAGACCCTCGTCAAAGTCCTTGCATCTCTTAATGCAAAGAACAGGACCGAATACCTCGTCTCTGCCGATTGTCATATCCTCTGTAACATTGTCAAATACTGTAGCGCCTACGAAATAGCCGTTTTCATATCCCTCGGGAACTTCGGGATTGCGTCCGTCCACAACAAGGGTTGCGCCTTCGTCAATGCCTTTCTGAATGTCGGCAAGAACTTCCTCATAATGCTTCTCGTATGTGATGGGTCCGAGACGGGTGTTCTTATCCCAGGCAGGACCGCAGTTTACAGATTTGATTTGTTCTTTAAGCTCTGCAACAAATTTATCAGCGATAGATTCCTGAACTACACAGCAGGAGAGAGCCATACATCTCTGACCTGCACAGCCGAATGCAGAGTTGATAACGCCTGCAACTGTTCTCTTAAGAGCGCAGTCCTCAAGAATAAGAGCGTGGTTTTTAGCCTGGCACAAAGCCTGGCATCTTTTTCCAGCCGCAGCTGCTTTCTGATAAATTTTAAGACCTACGGGAGTAGAGCCTACAAAAGTTATACCCTTTACATCGGGGTGCTCAAGAATAGTGTCAATTTCATTTCTTGAACAGGTTACAATATTGATTACGCCGTCAGGAATACCTGCTTCTTTATACAGCTCACCGATTCTCATAGCAGTTCTCGGAGTAAGTGAAGCAGCTTTGAGCACCATTGTATTTCCGCACGCAACGCAAACGGGAGTCATCCATCCGAAAGGAATCATTGCCGGGAAGTTAACGGGTACGATACCTGCGAAAACGCCGAGCGGTTCTCTGTACTTAACTGTGTCGAATCCGGTTGAAGCGTCCATAAGGCTTTCGCCCATCATAAGGGAAGCTGCCTGAGTAGCAAGTTCTGTGCCTTCCTGTGCCTTACCTACATCGCCCTCAGCCTCAGACCATGTTTTTCCGTTTTCCTCGCAAACGAGCATTGTAAGCTCGTCAAGATGTTCGATAAGAAGTTCTCTTACCTTGAAAAGTATCTGAGTTCTTTTTCTTGCAGGAGTGTTTCTCCAAGCAGGATAAGCGGCTTTTGCGGCTTCTATAGCCTCAAGCACTTCTTCGTTTGTGCAGCACGGAGCCTGACCCGTTATTTCACCTGTTGACGGATTATGAAGGTCGTACCATTTATCGGTTTTCGACTCTTTAAATTCGCCGTTTACAAAATATTTAAGCTTTTCCATAAATTTACCCCTTAAAAAATATTTCATTTTTTATTTTATCATTGTATTCTTTTAAATTCAACTGTCGCCGATGTATAAATATAATAGTTAATATTGTGCAATTTAACATGATTTCTGATTTTGCATACTATATAATGAGGTGTTGTTATGCGTGCAAATGGGCTGAAAGTATTCAGGACGGTTGCCGTTTTCGGCAGTGAAAACGCAGGAAAAACAACAGTGTTTGAGGAGATTACGGGATGTTTTGTATGCGAGAGCAGGGGAGCGCCGCTCAGGGGGTATTACTATTACAAATATCACGAATATGAGATATTTGATTTGCCGTCTACATACAGCCTTGAAACGGCTTGCGAAGAATTTGATGTCATAATATATGTTATAAATGCCGTTCATCTTGAACGGGAGCTTTACAACGCCCTTTTATGTTCAAGAAAAGCAAAACGGTTTATTCCTCTTGTGAATTTCTGCGACAGGGCAAAGAAATTCAAAATTCCTGTGAATATCGGCTTGCTTTCGGGAGTTTTCGGGGTGAAAGCCATAAAGGCAACGGCAAACAGCGGCAGGGGGATAAACGCTTTGCTTGAAGCTGTTCATAAAAGCTTTTTAAAATAAAAAAAGAAAGGCCCCCGCCCGTTTTATTCAGGTTGGAGCCTTTTGTTGCAACGGTAACCGCAACTTACCGAAGTAACATTATAAATATAACATTTTACAGTCAAAATTACAATATCACTTTGAATAATTCTATTAGTTTTGGGTTTTCAAATTTGCACCGCTTTTATGCTTAATTTCCTTGAAAAGCATATTCCTTTGTGATAGAATGTGATTGAAAATAAAGGTGGTGGTATTTTGGCTAATTTAAAACGAGGTCTTATTGTATCATGTCAGGCTGTTAAGGGCGAGCCTCTTTACGGTCTCGGAATTATGCAGCATTTTGCAAGGGCGGCTGTGCTCGGCGGCGCTGCAGGTATCAGGGCAAATTATGTTGACGATATTCTTGCAATAAAATCAGAGGTAGATGTTCCTGTTATCGGTATAATCAAAGCGGAATATGAAGGCAGTGATGTTTATATTACTCCAACTCTTAAAGAGGTTAAGGAGCTTATTGAAACAGGCTGTGAGGTTATTGCGCTTGACGCAACAAAGAGAGAGAGACCGAACGGCGAAAAACTTTCGGATCTTGTGGCGTACATAAGAGAAAACGCTCCGCAGACCGAAATTATGGCGGACTGTTCGGACTTTGAGGAAGCTAAAGCGGCGGATGAACTTGGCTTTGACTATGTAGGAACAACAATGCGCAGTTACACGGAATATACAAAAGGCATAGAAATTCCGGATTATGATCTTCTCAGAAAGATGAAAAATGAGCTTTCGGCAAAGATTATTGCAGAAGGCGGAATTTGGGAAGCAGGTCAGCTTGATAAAGTTCTTGACTGCGACCCGTACGCAGTAGTTATAGGCAGTGCTATAACAAGACCTATGGATATTACAAAGCATTTTGTAAATGTATTTAAAAATAAGGAGAAATAAAATGCAGAAGCTTGATAAATTTAAGGGATTATTTTCAGCACTTTTAACACCTTTTGATGAAAAAGGAAACATCAAATTTGATTCAATTGAAAAGCTTGTTGAGTTCAATATTGAAAACGGAATTGACGGCTTTTATGTAGGCGGCAGCACAGGCGAAGGACTTCTTCTTTCAAACGAAGAGCGTAAAGAGGTTTTCAAATGCGTTAAAGAAGCTGCTAAGGACAGAGTTACTCTTATCGCTCATGTAGGTACAATTTCAACAGACGCCGCAATAGATATGGCAAAATGTGCTGAAAGCCTTGGCTATGACGCTATTTCTGCCGTTGCACCGTTCTATTACGGTTTCCCGCTTGACGCTATTCTCGGTTATTATAAAGACATCGTTGCCAGCACATCACTTCCGATGATTATTTACAATTTCCCGAATTCAGGCGGATTCTCTCTTACAAAAGATATTGCAAACGAGCTCTTCAAGGATGAGAAGTTCATCGGTATTAAGCACACATCAAGCGATATGTTTGCTCTTCAGAGATTTAAACAGCTTGACAGAGAAGTTGTTGTATACAACGGCTTTGACGAAACTCTTCTTGCAGGTCTTGCAATGGGTGCAGACGGTGCAATCGGAAGCACATATAACTTCATGGGCAAGAAATTCAAGAAGATTATGCAGGACTTCCTTAACGGAGACCTCAAAGCAGCTCAGCAGGGTCAGAATGAGGCAGATGAAATCATCAGCGAGATGATTAAATACGGCGTATTCCAGTCTGAAAAAGCTATTCTCACAGAAATGGGTGTAGATATGGGCGAATGCAGAAAGCCGTTCTTGCCGATTACTAAAGAGTGCAGGGAATCTATGAAAAAGATTGCCGCTAAGCTTATGAGCGAATAATTTAATACTTGTTGTTAAACAAAATCAGCCGCCCCGAAATTTTCGGGGCGGCTTTTGTCAGCTTACTGTATAATAAACTCTGTTTGCAATGTTTTCGGGCTTGACGGAAAATGTAAATCTAAACCAAGATCCCGATGCTTTGCTGTGTGTTGATTTGATATTGTTAACGCATTTTACGGAAATTTTATCCGCTGTTATTTTGCAGTCTTTGTTGAGTGTTATTGTCTTTTCCTCATTCGGAATCAAATCAAAGCAGTTGTCTGAAAGCGGTGTGCTTTCACCTTTTATATCTACAAATACAGACTTAGCAAAAGTGTCGCTGCTAAGAGTAATCTTGTTGCCGTTTAATACAGCTTTAATTTTCGCTCTCTTGAGTTTCAGCTTCTTTTCGGGGATGAATACGGATGTCTTTTGAGAAATCAAATCACCGTTTTTGCAAAGCCTTGCAAGCACAAAGCACTGATTTAATTTCTTTTTGTCAGCGGCTATAGTGAAAATCTTTTTGGGTTTTCCTGCCTCTGAGTAAACCTTTTCACTTTTTTCGGATATGATGTTGCCCGAAAAGTCTAAAATTTGTGCTTGAAGTTCAAAGTTATCATTGTCAGCAGTGTCGTTTAGTACAAATATTTCTGCTTTTTCATTGTTCAGTTTAACTGAAACAGAAACAGGAGCAAAAAATCTTCTTGCCTCGTACATAAGCGGTTTCCATTTGCCCGAATAGTCAACGGATGACCAGCTTGGAGCGCCCCAGCAGTCATTAAGCTGCCACCAAAGAGAGCCGTTGCATCTGCCCTTGTTTCTTCTCCAATGCTCTGAGGCATTTGCAATGCACTGCGCCTGAACAAGACCTGTGAGATAAATGAGGTCTGAGAATTTATCAGGCTCGTTGTATCTTTCAAGCAGATAAAACTTCATTTTGCTGTTACCGCTCAGACACTTTTGGTGGTTAAGCATTGTCTTAGAGTACAAATCAAATTCTTCGGGTTTTGCGAATGTTGCAATGCAGTCCTCAGACGGAAGAGATTCCATACCGTATTCACTGCAAAATCTTGTATATCTCTTTGTGTAATACTGAAGATTTTTACTGCCGTGCCATACATGCCACATATGGGTGTCGCCGCATTTGTCTGCCGTGATATTTTTTCTGAATCCATCTCCAATGGGTGATGTTTCAATATAAGGAGTTAATGCGTCATATTTTCTGATTTCAGCAGGTAAGATTTCATAAAAGAATTTTTTGTACCACTTAACTATCTCACTGCTTTCAGGCATGTATGAAAACATAAACTCAATTTCATTGTTTCCGCACCACAAAGCAAGAGAGGGATGATGCTTAATGCGGTTTACATTGCTTTTAACCTCTGAAAGCACATTATCAAGAAAATCTTTTTCGTAAAACGGGTACATAAGGCAGGCAAACATAAAGTCCTGCCAAATAAGAATACCACGCTCGTCGCAGAGGTCATAAAGTTCGTCTGCTCCGTAATATCCGCCGCCCCATATTCTTATCATATTGAAATTAGCGTTTACGGCGTCATCTACAATCTTTCTGTATGATTCTTCATTTATACGGTCTGCCATTGCGTCAGGAGGAATCATATTTGAGCCTTTTGCAAATATTTCAACACCGTTAAGAATAAACTGAAAGTTGTTTCCGTATTTGTCAGCTTTTCTGTTAAGTTCTATTGTGCGAAGTCCTATTTTCTTTTTTATTTCGCCGATTTCAACAGAGTAAAGCGGCTGTTTGTCGACGCCCGAAAGCTCCCTCGTCCACCAAAGACGGGGATTTTCTATTTCTATAACCCCTTTGCCGTTTTTGATTTTAAATTCTGTTTTGTTACCGTCTGGGTCTGTTAAAAATCCTGCGGCATTTGTCTTAATATCTGTTGATATTTCAAGTTTAACAGCGCCGTTTGAATGATGCTGAACTATTTCAAAATCTCTAATTTCTTCGTCAAAAAACTGAATTTCAATGTCGCCTATAATTCCCGAAACGGGCATATTAATTCCCCAGTCCCATCCGAAATGGCAGGCGGGTTTTCTTATGTAGGGCACACCGTTTATTCCGTTTGCATTTCTCGGAAGCGGTTTTTGTTTTTGCCTTTCCTTAACATATTCTACGGGAGATGAAAATTTGATTTCAATGCTGTTTTTGCCTGCTGATAAAAGTTCTCCTATTTCAGCGTCAAAAGGCACATAAGCGTTTTGAGACTTGCCGGCGCTTTTGCCGTTTACGGTAATTTCTGCAAGTGTGTCAAGCATATTGCAGTGCAAAACTATATTTTTGAAACCAAGCAATTTATTATCAATCTCAAAATCTCTCTTAAATGTTTTTGATTTTTCAGAGATGAATAAAGCGTCGTTTTCATTTTGACCGTAAAAGGGGTCTTCAATTTCACCGCACTTGTAAAGCACATTGTAGTCAGATACAGGAACATCGGCATTATATGTTTTGCCGCTTTCGTCAAATTCCATAGTCCATTTTCCGTTAAGTGATAGCTTTTTCATAATGCAATCTCCATAATTTTGCCGTATCAGGCTGTATTTTTTTAATTATAACATAGCATATATAATCGTTCAATGCATAAATGAAATATAAAAGTATTGATTTTATCATTTACCTGCATTATAATACTTCCTGTCAGTTCGCAAAATCCTGACCAGTTTCGCTTTGCGAAGCTTCTAAAAACAAAACTAAGGAGAAAATTGAATTATGAAAAACAAAAAGGTAATGTTTATTGTGCAAACTGCGCTTATTGCTGCAATGTATGCCGCACTTACATATGCGCAGAACTTCCTGCTTCCAGGTACAACTTCTGCCGCTGTGCAGTTTAGAGTGTCTGAAGCGCTTAATATTCTTGCGCTGTTTACACCTGCCGCAATTCCGGGGCTTACAATCGGCTGCGTTCTTTCCAATATCTATAATATCGGGGCAGGACTTCCGCTTGATATGATATTCGGCTCGCTTGCCACTCTCGGCGCAACGCTTTGCATTTATTTTTTAAGAAATGTAAAGATAAAGAATTATCCTTTCCTTGCAATGCTTATGCCTGCTTTATGGAACGGCGTTGTAATCGGCTGGGAAATTGAAGTGTTCTTTATTGAGGGCGATTTCAAATTTACAAGCTTCCTCATTCAGGGCGGTCTTGTTGCTCTCGGTGAACTCGGTGTAATGCTTGTTCTCGGCACAATTCTTTATTATGTTATTACAAAACGAGGACTTGATAAGCGCCTTTTTGTAAAAGGCTGATATATTTGTAAGGCAAAGACGATTTTGCAAATCATTTGATTTTCTTTGCCTGTATATATAAAACACAGACCTGCTGTCTTATGACGGCAGGTCTTTTTTGTGTCATTATTAAAATAAATTCTATTTAAAAAATATTAGCCAAATTAACTTTAGAAACCTCTTTAATTTGTTCTATTTCGCTTTTTGCTTCAACAAGTTTTTCATCTGCACTGTCTATATCCGTTTTTATAACCTCTTCAAGTTCTCCCATTGAAATATCTGCCCCCTGAATTATTGAATGGTCTGTTATATAAGATGCCTTTTTGTAGTAATTATCCCATTCCTTTATAGCCTCGTTGCAGTACTTTTCTTTTTCGCTTTCGTCAGTTGCAGAAATTGCGCTGTCTATTGATTTTATTATTTCACCGCAGCTTGATTTAACTATATACTGCTCCGCAATGCAGATGCTCAGCGCCATAACAAGAAATACTGCGGAAAACCATAATCGTTTCATTTTATTTACCTCTTTTTGGAATTATAAAAATTTTACCGTTGTCATCTATTGTCAAAAGCATAATTTCAGAAATTTTTTTGCCGCTGTCTGTTACAAGCAGTTCTATTTCACTGTTTCTCACAATGTTTTGACCAAAGTATTCATCAACAGGCTTTCCGTCAACAACTACTGCAACGGGCGTTGCGTTTTCGTCAACAGACAGCTTAAGCTGTTTTGGTGTAACAGGACTTTCCTCTGCTTTTTGCAAAACGGATATTGTTCCGTTCGGTTCCACGATTGCGTCCTGAATAGTAGATAAATCAAAATATCCTTTTTGTCTTACAGCGTCAACAAGGTCGTCAACTGTAAATCTAAGCCTTTTCATCTGCTTTTCGTCAAGTTTTCCGTTTCGTATAACAAAAAGCGGCTTTCCTTGAATCAGATTTCTGAAATGAATACTTTTCATTGATAATGCAGAGGCGAGTATTTCCATTGAAACAAAAATCAAAATAGGCACAAACATATTAAGCAGCGGCATTGAATTGTCCTGCAAAGGAATAATCGCTACCTGAGAAACGAGTATTGTTATAACAAGCTCGTGCGGAGTAAGTTCGCCGATTTGTCTTTTTCCCATAATTCTCAAGGCTAATATTACGGCAATGTAAATAATTACTGCTCTGATAAAAATTACACTCATTTATATCACCACAAGTATTTTTTGCATAACTTTTCAATTTATTGAAAAAATATTGAAAGAAATATTTGTGCGGTGATTAATGTGGAAAAGATTTTTTCATCAGTAATTGATAATAAAAATAAATTAAACAGCGAATATCAGGATTGCTCCGATTTTCTGCTTAGGGAATGTAAAATCGGAAACACAAACTGCATTGTTTGCGTGCTTGACGGAATGATAAGCTCGCTTCAGCTTTCAGAGATGATAATGAGCCCCGCACTCAATTTTAATGGGAAATGCGAAACTCCTACAGAACTTTTTGAAACTCTTAAATTAAGGGTTATTAATTCTCTAGAAATGAGTGAGGCAGAGAATTTTGATGATGTTTATTTCTATCTTTCATCAGGCTTTGCGGCAATGTTTGTTGACGGCGTTTCAAAGTGCCTTGTTATGGGAATACAGGGATTTGTCAAAAGAGCAGTTATGGAGCCCACAAACGAGGCAAATATCAAGGGCGCAAAAGAATGCTTTACCGAAACTTTAAACGATAACAAGGCAACTCTTCACCGACGGATAAAAACTCCCGATTTGAAAATGAAACAGATGAAAGTCGGCGGCAACGCTAAAACTTCCGTTGCAGTCTGTTATATTAAAGGCGTTGCGGATATGCGTATAGTGTCGGAAGTTGAGCGCAGAATTTTAACCGCCCCGATAAAAAATCTCTGCGATTTCGGAGAGATTTCATCCTTTCTTGATACCGATATAAAATCATATTTTACGGCAACGGGTAATACTGAAAGACCTGATACATTCTGCTCAAAACTTATGGAGGGCAGGGTCGGGGTCCTTGTTGACGGCTCGCCTTATGCAATATATGTGCCGTACCTTTTTTCTGATTCTTTTACTACGCCCGATGATTATAACAACCGCCCATTTTACGCAACCCTCAATAGGGTGCTTAAATATTTTTCTTTTGTTATCTCAATAGTTTTACCCGGCTTTTATGTTGCGACGGGAACTTTTCATCAGGAACTTATTCCAACCTCGCTTATGTATACAATCGCCGCCGCTGAGGCTACAACGCCGTTTTCTCTTATGCAGGAGGCTATTATGGTGCTCGTCCTGTATGAAATTATGAGAGAAGCGGGACTGCGACTTCCTAAATCAATAGGGCACGCCGTGTCGATTATCGGCGCGCTTGTAATAGGCGATGCTGTTGTAAATGCAGGGCTTGTAGGTGCGCCTATGCTTGTTGTTGTGGCGGTAACGGCAATTTCCTCTTATGTAATATATCCGCTTTATGAAAGCATTTCAGTTTTGAGAATAGTTTTTATTCTCCTTGGCGGTTTTACAGGTATCTATGGTATCGTTCTTGGTCTTTGCGCGCTGTGCGTAAATATAACCGCTATAAACCCATACGGCGTGCCTTATTCTTCTCCCATTTCTCCGCTCACAAGAAAAAGCCTAGGCGATGTTTTTTACAGGGAGGACTGGAGAAAACTTGTAAAAAGAAATTTCAAAATTCAGGATGTTAGAGGTGCTGATATTGACTGAATATAAAAGAAATATGATTGCTCCGCTCAATCTTTTTCTGCTTCTTTTTGTAAGCCGAACATTGATAGGCTTTACCGTCAGCAGTGCCGTTTTGAAAAGCGGCTACACATTTGACCTGGTTTTCAGTACTCTTGCCGCTTTGGCTATCGTGTGTGTTGTTTCAATTCCCGCAGTAAAGCTTTCTGTTTCGGGCAACGGTTTGCTTGAAAATAAGTTTTTGAGCGTTTTGTATGCCGTTTACTTCGTGTATTCAGGAGCGATAAATATAAGTAAATTTGCTCTTTTTTCATCAACAGAACTTAACCAAAATGCTAAAATGATGTTTTTTGCAGGCTTTATGATTTTAGTTTGCACCTATGCTTCGTCACTTGGAACAGAGGCAATTTCACGCTTTGGTTCAATGGTGTTTGTAATAATCCTTATCGGAGTGCTCGGAGTTATGATTGCAGGAGCAGGCGAGTTCTCAACATTAAACCTCTTTCCGCTTGTTCAAAATAGCCGGGATGCTTTTTTGAGCAATATTCTTTTTTCCGTTACAAGCACAAATGAAATAGTTCTTTTAATCGGCTTGTCTCCTAAAATAAACGGAAATATAATAAAACCTTTTTATTCCGCCCTCGCGCTTTCCTATGTCGCCGGTATTGTGCTTATAATTTTTGCAATTGGCGTTTTGGGAGATACTGCGTCGCTTTCCGCTTATCCTCTGTTTGAGGTGTCCCAGCTTTCAAAGCTTAATACGGGTGAAAGACTTGAAGCCGTGTTTACCGCTTTCTGGATTTTTGCGGTATTTCTTAAAATTTCTCTGTTTCTTTCCTGTGCGTCATCCTGCGTTGAAAAGACTGGACTTTTAAACTTGAATTTGGTTAAAAAACTCTCCAAAGATGCAAAAAGACACACGGTGTCCTCGGTTGTGTGCGGAGTTGCAATGTTTTTGATTTCGTGGGCTATTCTGTATGGAACGGCATTTGAAAAAGCGGAGAATATGCTTGTCTATATTCCGTTTGTTGTTTTTGCATTTATAATTCCGCTCGGCTATCTGTTGTTTGGGGGTAAAAAGAAAAATGAAAATAGTTAAATTTGCCGCTCTTGCGCTTATATTTGTACTCCTTGCAACAAGCTTTACAGGCGGTGAAAACTTAAAAGATATGAGCGTGGCAGAGGGTATGGGACTTGATTATTCGGACAACTCTGTCAGCGTGACTGTGCAGACGCTTAACCTTGCAAAAGGGGGAAACGGTGCGGACGCACTTTCGGGAAATATTACAATGAACACGACTGGGGAGGGTGAAAATATATCCTCCGCAGTTCAAAATATCTCAGAAAGCCTTTCAAAAAAACTGTTTTTCGGTCAAAACAGAATACTTGTAATCGGTATGGAAATGGCTCAAGATCATCTGCATAAAAGCTTTGATTATCTTTTGAGAAGCACTGATTCAAGACCCGATGTCGCAGTCTGTATTGCTCAGGATAAAGCCGCAGATATTCTAAACAGCACTCAAAACGATGCGCTTGTACCCGCTCAGGCTATTGCGTCCCTGCTTGGAGAAGGTGAGGAAAACGGCTTTGGCGTGTATGTAACGGCAAGCGAAATGCTAAATCTTTATACGGATAAGACTTCCGATATTTACCTTCCAATTTTGTCCGCCGATGATAAAAGTGTCAGCGTTTCGGGAATTGCGCTTTTCAACGGAGAAAAGTTTGTAGGGATACTTCCCAACGCAGATATAATGGGCTTTTTGTTTCTTAAAGATGAAATAGAGTCAGGCTCATTTGTGTTTGATACTGAAGACTACGGTAAAACAAGCGTCGGAATAATAAGCTCGTCTACAAAAACTTCGTCAGAACTTAAAGACGGAAAGGTTCATTTTAAAGTTGAAATAAAAGCCTCGCTTATGCTCAATGAAATTGAAAGCGGCATAACCGAATCTCTTACAAAACAGGACATTGAGGCACTCACAAAAGCCTGCGAAAAAGAAATTGCCAGAAAGTGTACTGATTCTTTTAATTTCTGCACACGCTCGTCCAGCGATTGTCTGCGTATAGGAGAAAATCTTTCTCGAAACAGCAACTCGGATTATAAGAGCGTTTTGGATAATTGGGACGAATATCTCAAAAACAGTGTTATTGATATAAAATGTGAATGTGTATTCAAAAAGATAAACGAAAATTCAAGCGGAAATTAAGACTTTCTTATTCCGCTTCTTCGTCCTGCTGTATTTCTGTTTCCGATTGCTCATCGGCTGTGTTTTGAGAGGTGCTTTCAGTTTCAGATGTGTTTTCATTATCCTGTGAAAAAATAGTTACAAGTTCGTTAGTATTGTTCTCTTTTTTGTCAACTGCAAGCGCCGAAGCAGGCACTGCAAGTGTTAATATGTACAAAATACAAAAGATAACAGAAGCCTTTTTCATAATCTCGCCTCCTTGACTTCATATTATATTTTATAGTATAATAGCAACTAGTGCTTTACAGCAAAATACACTGTGGTTAGGAGAGATGGTTATGTCATCAAAATATATTTCCCCCATTTCAATGGAAGCTATTTCAAAATTATGCGGTGAGCTTCAAAAAAATAACTCCATCAGACCAAGTGATTTTACAAGATACCATGTAAAAAGGGGTTTGCGAAATGAGGACGGCACCGGTGTTATGGCCGGTTTGACCCGTATTTGTTCTGTTGAGGGTTATTATATCCTTGATGGAGAAAAAATTGCCAAAGAGGGCAAACTCTCTTACAGAGGCTATGATATTAACGACATAGTAGGAAGCTGTGTTGCGGAAAACCGTTTTGGATTTGAAGAGGTTGTATGGCTTCTTCTTTTCGGCGACCTCCCGACAGAACAGCAGTTAAATTCACTTTATGAGGTTATTGACGCGTGCCGTTTTCTTCCCGATGATTTCGTTGAAGATATGATTATGAAAAATCCGTCAAAGGATATTATGAATAAACTTGCACGCTGCATTCTCGGCTTGTATTCATATGACGAAAACCCCGATGATATTTCAGTACAGAATGTTCTTCGTCAGAGCTTGCAGCTTATTGCGCAGTTCCCGTCTATAATGACTGCCGCTTATCAGGTTAAAAGGCGTTCATTCTACGGAAAATCAATGTATCTTCATCCTATTAAGAAGGGACTTTCTACCGCTGAATATATTCTCCGTCAGACAAGATGCGATAAGGTTTATTCAGACGAAGAGGCAAAGCTTCTTGATATTATGCTTATGCTTCACGCAGACCACGGCGGCGGTAATAACTCAACATTTTCAACCCGTGTTCTCACTTCAAGCGGAACAGATACATATTCAGCTATTGCGGCGGGTATCGGCTCTCTTAAAGGTCCCCGTCACGGCGGCGCGAATGTGAAAACAACAAATATGATGTATGACATTATGGCTAATGTTGCCGATCCTACCGACTCTGCTCAGGTTAAGGATTATCTTGTTAAAATCCTCAATAAGGAAGCAGGCGACGGCCTCGGACTTATTTACGGTATGGGTCACGCTGTTTATACTGTTTCAGACCCGAGAGCTGTAATTCTTAAAAACAGCGCGCGTGAACTTGCATACCAAGCAGGTTTTGAAAAAGAATTCAAAACGCTTGAAAATGTTGAGCTTGTCACTCCCGAACTTCTTCATGAAGTTAAAGGCGATAACAAAGAGGTATGTGCAAATGTTGACCTTTATTCAGGTCTTTGCTATAAGGTTCTTGGTATACCTGAAGACCTTTTCACTCCTCTTTTTGCAGGTGCAAGAATTGTAGGCTGGTGCGCTCACAGACTTGAAGAACTTACATCAAGCAAAAGAATTATACGCCCTGCTTACAAGAGTGTTTCACAAAGAAGGGACTATACCCCTCTTGAAAAACGCTGATATGATTCCTAATAAAAACAAATCTGCTGCGGCGCTCTATTTGTCCTTCCTGTTTTCACTGGGAGCGGCATTTGTGCGCTGCATTCAGCTTTTAATGTATACAAATCCCGATACGGGAATTGTAATTGACGGTGCTGAAAATACTGTTGCTCTGTTTTATATATTTACTGCGCTTTCCGCCGTTTTGCTCGGGGCGTTTGTTTTTGCGTCAAAAAGCAGTTTTGAATGTCCCATTCAGATAAAGGACAGCAAAGGGCTTTCCTTGTGCTCGTGTTTGGCGGCGGCAGGTATGTTTTATGATTTTGTTCATCAGTGCGTAAGATGTTATCTGTATGTGTCTGCTAATTCTTATATAGCAGTAAACAGGCTATTGCCAATGATATTTTCAGCGGTATTTGCGCTTTTGAGCGCTGTATTTTTTATTTTTACCGCTCTGTCAGTAAAATCTACAAGATATGATTTTAGCAGGCTTTGGTTTTTTAAAATAACGCCTGTTTTATGGTCTCTTGTTAATCTGCTCATTCTGCTTACAGATTATGATGACGATATCTTAGCGGTAGATACGCTTTTAAAATATTCGGCGTTTATTTTGGCGTTGGTTTTCTTTGTGCTTTTTGCCCTTACGGCAGAAAGCGAAAAAGCAAACGGCAGCCTTACCGTTTTTTTCGGCTTCTTGTATTCCGGTATTTCATTCTCTCTTTCATTCGGCAGAATGGTGTGCTTTATAATTGGGCAAGATATAGTTTCGGCTGATTTTTCATCCCCGGCGTTTATGTTTACGGGCTTGTTTGCTTTTGCATTCTCATTTAGTATTTGCCTGAGGAAGAGGGTTTGATTTTGTTTCTTGAAAATTTAAAGACTATTGCTATACAGGTTTTTTGTCTTTATATTATAGCGGGCATCGGGTTTATTACGGATAAAAAAGGTCTGTTTAACAGAAACGATGCTAAAAAAGTTATAGACCTGTTGTTTAATATAGTTCTTCCTATTGCGGTTATTTCAAGCTTTTCTAAAATTGAATATACTGCCGAACATGTTAGAGGACTTTTGATAGCAGTTGTGTGCTCAGTGGCTACGCATTTGTTTGCAATGGCATTGTCAGCATTGACTTTCAGAAAACGCAAAAGCAATCTTGAAAAAGGACTTTACCATTATGCGGCAGTGTTTTCTAATACCGCATTTCTCGGTCTTCCTCTTGCGCAAAGCGTAATAGGGGACGAGGGCGTTTTTTACTGCTCCGTATATATAGGCGTGTTTAATATATTCGCATTTACTTACGGAATTTATGAGATAAGCGGAAAGAAAGCAAAGCTTGATATCAAACAAATTCTTATCAATCCCGGTACTGTTTCGGTAATTATCGGCGTTCCGCTGTTTCTTCTTCAAGTTGATTTGCCGTATTTTATAAGCTATCCTATGGAACTTGTTTCTCAAATCAACTCACCGCTTGCAATGATTGTTTTCGGAACATTTCTTGCAAATTCTAATTTTAAAAATATATTTATTAAAAAGGAAATTTATTTCATTTCTGTATTAAGGCTTATAGTAATTCCACTAATTATGATGTTCTTGTTCAGGCTGTTTTCCGTTGACGGAAACCCTGTCTCTTATACACATCTCCGAGCCCACGAGACCGAGGCTGATCTC
>UQFL01000008.1 GCA_900540305.1 uncultured Oscillospiraceae bacterium
ATCTACACTTATGCGATCGTCGGCAGCGTCAGATGTGTATAAGAGACAGATTTTCAACTTCTTAACTTTTACAATATAGATTTGTTAATATATACCCGCAGACATCAAAATATAGTAAAAACGCATAAAAAACCCCGCAGATTTCTCTGCGGGGAAAGCTTTTTTTAAGTTTTATTTTTGTGCTTTTTATATTATTCTTTTGCGATAGTCTCTTTAAGACCTGCGGCAAGTCCTGCAAGGCCCTGAATCTCACTGGGAATAATAATCTTCGTTGCTTTTCCGTCAGCAGCTTTTTCAAATGCGTCAAGCGATTTGATTTTTACAACAGCATCGCTCGGTTTAGCCTCGTTGAGCATACGGATACCGTCTGCCTGTGCCTGCATAATCTTCTGAATAGCCTGAGCCTCACCGTCAGCCTCTCTGATTTTCTGTTCTCTTACAGCGTCTGCACGGAGAATAGCGGACTGTTTTTCAGCCTCAGCCTCAAGAATTTTAGATTCTTTAAAACCTTCAGCCTCAAGAATACGGCTCTGCTTTTCACCCTCTGCTCTAAGAATAGCTTCACGGCGTTCACGCTCTGCCTTCATCTGCTTTTCCATTGAATCCTGAATTTCTTTGGGCGGCAGAATGTTTTTAAGCTCAACTCTGTTTACTTTAATTCCCCACGGGTCGGTAGCCTCGTCAAGAATTGCTCTGATTTTTGTATTGATAGTATCTCTTGATGTAAGAGTTGCGTCAAGCTCAAGTTCACCTATAATATTTCTGAGCGTCGTTGCCGTAAGATTTTCAATAGCGGCAAGCGGTGCTTCAACACCGTAGCAGTAGAGTTTCGGGTCTGTAATCTGGAAAAATACAACTGTGTCGATTTTCATTGTAACATTATCTTTTGTGATAACTGCCTGAGGTGCGAAATCAACAATCTGCTCTTTAAGAGACACAACCTTTGCAACTCTTTCAATAAACGGTATTTTTACATGAAGACCCGTTTCCCATGTTGCCTGATATTTTCCGAGTCTTTCAATTACATATGCCTTTGACTGTGCAACAACTTTAATGTTTGCTACAATAAATATTAAAATTAATACAACTATTATTGCAGTGATAATAATACCTTCCATAATAAACTCCTTTATAACTTATAATTTAAAACTATATTTTATTATACATTCAGCGTATCATATTTATTACTTTCCGTTTTGCTTTGCGGCTGTCTTGAAACAATTAGTTTTACACCCTCTATTCTGTCTACAACCACAATTTCTCCGCTTGCAATGTCGGCTCCGTCAGCACTTTTTGCGCTCCAAACCTTTCCGTCAGCCTTTACCTGACCGGTTGCGTTGATATTTGAAATATCCTCAACCACAACCGCTTTAATGCCTATGCAGCGGTCTGCATTTGTTTTAACGAATCCCTTTTTATTCATCTTTCTTGCAAGAGGCATAAATGCGGCAAGAGAAACGAGGGAAACTGCGGCAAATACAATTATCTGCACAGTTTGGGAAACATCAAACAAATTCAGAATCAGAGCGACAAGCGCACCGAGCGCAAACCAGATTGAAATAAGCTGAACCGTTGCCGCCTCAATTATTACCGCAGCGGCTATCACGGCAATCCACACCCACAACACCTGTTTTCACTCCTTTATTTAATTTTCATTAAGAATTAACTGCCGCGCGCGCACGGCACACCGAAAAGCCCTTTAAAAGCACAAAACTCACACACAGAACTTCCGCCCCGCATGTGAGTTTGTTTTAAACTTATACAGTTTTCACAATCATGCCGTAGGCTTAGCCCAGTGACACAAGCAGGGTTTTCGGAAAAACAACCCTTAATGTTGATGTCAGCATATCATATTTATCACAAAAAGTCAATATATGTCACATATCCGCAAAGCAATAACTATATATTGATGTTGCATTCTCATTATAATATGTTAAAATTAATAAGTAATTATATTATTACCTAATTATATTGTGCCGTTTTTATAAATCGCAGGCAGTTTAAGGCAAACAAACGCTTTATACAAACAGTATAAAAATATTTTTGAGGATTTTTATGAAAAAAAAGGAAAAAAGCACTTTGCGAAAACTTCAGCGCAAGAATACTGAGAGCATTTATCTTATCATTCGTGGTGTTGAGGTGGGAATCGCCTCTTCGCTCGTGTGCGTTCTCTACCGCTTTCTGCTTTCAAAGGCTGAAGAATATCTTTACATAATTATAGACTACATAAAGGGCAGTCCGCTAAAAACAGCCTTGTGGCTCTTTTTACTTGCGCTGATAGGTGCAGGAGTGTCATTTATAATTAAAGCCGTACCTGATTCGGGCGGCTCAGGTATTCCGCAGGTAAACGCCGAAATAAGAGGCTATATGTCGCCGCCGTGGCTAAAAGTAATATTGGCAAAACTTGCAGGCAGTACCGCCGCCGTTTTCAGCGGTCTTTCCCTTGGCAGAGAGGGCCCGAGCGTTCAGTTTGGTGCAATGGCGGCAAAGGGCGTTGCAAAAATCACAAAAGCCGACAAGACCACAGAGCTTAGAATGATAAGCAGCGGCGCAGGAGCAGGCATTTCAGCCGCATTCAATGCACCGCTTGCAGGCATAATGTTTGTGCTTGAGGAAATTCACCATACATTTGACAAATCAGTATTATGTATGGGCATTGTTGCAACGGTAACGGCAGATTTCATTTCAAAAATATTTTTCGGTCAGGACACCGTTTTTCATTACGAATCAACCGTAATACCGCTTCGCTGGTACTGGCTTCTCATCGCTTTGGGAATAATCCTCGGCGTTTTCGGCTGTCTTTATAATATAATTATGGTGGCGGCAAAAAACATATACGCAAAAATAGCAAAAGTTCCGCCGTATATAAAAATGGCATTTGTTTTTGCACTCAGCGGCGTTGTGGGACTTTTGCTTCCGCAAGTTCTCTGCGGCGGCCACACAATGGCTGAGCTTTTAATAAACGAACGCCCCGCTGTTACCGTGATGATTTTACTTTTGGTTGCTAAATTCTTTTTCGGAGTGTTCAGCTTTGCGAGCGGCGCACCCGGCGGCACACTTTACCCGATGTGCATACTGGGCACATATATAGGTGCAATATACGGACAGACAGCAATAGGAATGTTTAATCTGTCCGACAGCCTGTGGCAGGAATTTGTAGTGCTTGGAATGGCAGGGCTTTTTGCTTCAATAGTTCGTGCCCCCATAACGGGAGTTATCCTTGTGTTTGAAATAACGGGCAATATGGACAGCCTGCTTCCGCTTGTAGCCGTTAGCCTTATTTCATATGCAACAGCGTCCACAATCGGCACAGCACCGTTTTACGGCGCCCTGCTTGAAGATATTACAAGAAAGACAGAAAGCGGCGCAAATTCAAAGCCTGCCGAAAAGGTGATTAAATCATATGTTGTGCCGACAGGCAGTCCCATAGACGGCAAAGCCATTTCGGATATAGAATGGGGCAAGCATTGCCTTATTGTTTCCGTTGAACGAGGCGAAGGCACTATAACGCCAAAGGGCGATACAATCATAAAGAGCGGTGACACGCTTGTGTTTATGGTCAGCCAGCGCCGATTTTCAAGGGACATAAACAGGCTTGAAAAACTTATTAACGGTTAACATAAAATAAAAAATTGTATATAAAAGAAAAAGAGCTATTCCCTCATACACGAGGGAATAGCTCTTTTTATATCATGGAGGCAAAATTAATTTGTTTTCTTTTTTCTCATAATTGACAAAATAACAAGTGCTACTGCTGCGCCGATAACAACTGTGCTGAGACTATAATATTTCAAAAGGCAAATTTTATCATTACTTCAATTCAAAAGAAGAACTCATCCGAGTTACAATAAGCAAAATCGTAGACGATTTGTGCAATGATGTAGAAAGCTTTGAAATATATGACACTAACGATTTAGAAGGTGCGCTCATATCATATTACACCGAAAGGATTAACTATTGGGTTGAATACCCCGAAAGATATGTAGTATTAAATTTTCTATTCATTGCCCCCAACGATGTAAAACTGGTTGATTATGTCGGCTTAAAAAACAAATTTGACTTGGCACGCTCATCAAAAATCATAGAAATTCTCCTCAAGT
Organism: uncultured Oscillospiraceae bacterium; assembly: GCA_900540305.1. Taxonomy (GTDB): domain Bacteria; phylum Bacillota; class Clostridia; order Oscillospirales; family Acutalibacteraceae; genus Eubacterium_R. Next base: position 4,101 of record UQFL01000008.1, read on the forward strand.
GCAACTGTGCCATAAATATTCCCGATAAAGATATTCTCGATATAACAAGAGTGCTATACGATAATTTGTTTATACGAAATGTTCACAAAATAGTAATGGCAATAAGAAACGGAGATAAGCGCCTTGCCGAGCAATCGCATAATGAACTAAAAATACTCTATACTAAACTCGTTCATATAATGCTTTACGGATTATTGAACAGCAATGATAATAAATAACGCAAAAAAGCCGGCTGCAAAAGCAGTCGGTTTTTTAATATCACATATTATTTATTCCGTAACATACGGATACCATTTTTCGTCATCCTTATACGGATTTTCCAAGCCCTTTAAATCATACCATATCTGAGGATATTTAGGATTAGGATTCTTCTGCACTTTTGAAACATCAACAGTTGCGCTTTCACCGTCTCTGACCATTCTTGCTAAAATTACTATACGGCAGTCCGCTCTGTAATCTTTAGTATCAACCTCTCTTGTGCAGGTTGAAAGCGTAAGTATCTTGTCCGAAGAATTTACATCTACCCCAGTGTTAAAGAGCGTTCTTTTATTGATTTTCTGCATAAAGCCTTCAAAATTCGCTCCGCCTACATTAGGATAAATATAGTTAAACACATAGCCGTTGTCCTCTGACGGAGAAGCTGTTGTAATTATAACGGCAAAAATTTTCCACTTGTGCATTTCGGTTCTTGTGTCGTATTCAACAATCGGATGTTCTTTATAAAAATCAATATCCGAATACTCCACAAGCGGAGAAAAAACGGTATCGTCAAGCCAGTTGTGACCATATATTACAGTATTTGTATATTCAAGGGTGGCACTGCTGTCGCAGTCCATATAGATACATCCTCTGCCCTCATACTCTTTATCAAAATTATGAGTGAGATAATATTCATTATCATCAGTCTGCACAACGGGATAATCAACAGGCGTTTCGTCAATTTTTATCCAGCCCACAAAATCATTATTTTTTTGATAATATTCATTATACTCCGCAGGAACGGTTACAGGTTCGCCGTTTGCCGCCTGCGTTGTGGTGGTTGGTTTCTCGTTTTCTTTAGAGTTGTTATAGTACCAGTAACCAGCGCCCAAACCAACTGCCAAAACAACGATTAAAATTACCGCTGCAATTTTTTTCTTCATAATATTTCTCTCTGTTATAAAACAAATTCTTTCTCTTCAAGCAGTCTGTGTTTTTCATCCCACAGGCGTTTTGAAAGGTCAACATAATAAGTATGCGGATTTTCAAATCTCTTAACTTCGTCCCAAAGGGTGTCCACCTGTTCTTCACAGTATTTCTTAATATCCGCAAGCTTAGGCAGGTCATAAACGAGTTTTCCGTTGCTGAACACCTTTACCTGCAAATCCCTAACCGTAAAATCGGTGAGCGTTTTTGTTTTCCACTCAGCATTCGGGTCAAAAATAGTGTGCGGCTCATTTTCATCAACAATTTCGTCACGCAGGCAGAGTTCATCCGCAAGCGCCTTGCCGCTCTCCTTGTCGTAATATCTGTAAACCCTCTTGAAATGAGGGTTTGTGATTTTCGCCGTGTTTTCGCTTATCTTTATTTTCGGAATGATATTTCCGTTTTCATCCTCAACAGCGGCAAGCTTATACACACCGCCGAAAACAGGAGCGCTCTTTGCTGTTATAAGTCTTTCGCCAACACCGAAAGTGTCAATCTTAGCGCCCTGCATCATCAAATCTCTGATAAGATATTCGTCAAGCGCATTTGACGCAGTGATTTTACAGCAAGAAAGCCCTGCTTCATCAAGCATTTTTCTTGCTTTCTTTGAAAGATAAGATATGTCGCCCGAATCAAGTCTTACGGCGAAATTCGTTATGCCCTGGGGCACAAGAATATTTTTGAACGCCTTAATAGCATTCGGAATACCGCTTTTCAGCGTGTTGTAAGTATCAACAAGGAGCGTTGCATTCTCGGGATAAAGACGGCAGTAGGTTTCAAAAGCCTCGTACTCGCTGTCAAACATCTGCACCCAGGAATGAGCCATCGTTCCGCCTGCGGGAACGCCGTAAAGTTCATCACTTATCGTGCAAGCTGTACCTGCACAGCCGCCTATATAAGCCGCCCTTGCGCCTATAATTGCACCGTCTGCTCCCTGCGCTCTTCTTGAGCCGAATTCAAGCACGGCACATCCCTGAGCCGCACGCACAATTCTGTTTGCCTTTGTTGCAATGAGCGACTGATGATTCACCTGCAAAAGCAGATATGTTTCTATAAGCTGAGCCTCAATAACAGGCGCTTTTACGGTTATAATAGGCTCATACGGGAAAACAGGTGTACCCTCTGGCACTGCATAAATATCTCCCGTGAATTTAAAATCTTTTAGATAATTAAGAAAATCGTCATCGAATAGCTTTCTCGAGCGCAGATATTCAATATCCTGCTCTGTAAAATGAAGATTTTGTATATACTCTGCAATCTGTTCAAGACCCGCAGCAACGGCAAAACCGCCGCCGTCGGGAACGGTGCGGAAAAACACATCAAAATAAGCCGTCTTTTTGTAAAGCTCCGTCTTGAAATATCCGCCCGCCATTGTAAGCTCATAAAAATCGCAAAGCATTGTAAGGTTACGCTCGTCCATAATTATTCTCCTCTGTTGGCAATCTCTATCTGAAGCCCTGCCATCACATCAAGGGCTTTTGAGTGGAGCGCCTCGTCATTTGAAGCAACGCAAAGTGCGTCAATTGAAATATCCGTTTCAGGCTGTGCCGTTTTTGCAAGCACAGCGTTTGAAATAACGCAGATATTCGTCACAACTCCGCAGAGTTCAATACTCTCATACGGCGTTTTCTTTAAATATTCAAAAAGAGCGTCTGAGCCGTAAGTGTTCTTTTCAAAGCACAAATCGCCTTTTTGGCACTCGTCTGCAACCTTGCCGTAAAGGTCGTGGCCCTCACTTCCTTTAAGGCAGTGTTCAACAGGCAGATAACGCCCCTCACGAGTTTCAAGGTAATCGGCATTATGAGTATCAAGTGTAAAAATAACATCATCGCCGTTTTTTCTGTATTCTCTGATTTTTTCGGCTATGCGGCTTTCAATATCTTCAGCGCCCGCAAACCCGAGCGAGCCGCACACAAAATCGTTTTGATAATCAACAACAATAAGGCAGCGTTTCACACTGCTCACCCCCAAATTATGAATGAATTAAAGTAATTCATTATATTATAATACCCTTTTAATTAAAATAATTCAAGGCGAATAATTTTAACATTAAAATCACAACACTTTGTCTTGCCATTTTCACTCCGCCCACCTTGACAAATGTATAAATATATATTAAAATATGGAACACTGAGAGAAATAATTTTCAATTATTTCGGTGCGACAATTTTGCAAGAGGGCGAGCAAAGCAATATAAACAGCGTTCCTTTTATAAACAAAACTAAATAAAATCGGGGTGTAGCGCAGTTGGCAGCGCGCCTGCTTTGGGAGCAGGATGTCGCAGGTTCAAATCCTGTCACTCCGACCAAAAACCTCAGTTAGCAAAAATGCTTACTGAGGTTTTTTATATATTTCAAGTATATTAATATAACGATTGACAAAGATATTATCATATGATATAATCCTTGCTGTTATGAGGGAGTAGCAAGCGCGATATTTAGGCGCAACAAGTCAACATACTGACCATATCGGTCTGGCTTGTTTTAATTTGCGAGACTCATGCTGAGCATATTGCCGTGCATGTAGTCTTTATTTTTTTACCTTTAAGCCAAGCACGGTAAATCCGCGCTTGGCTATTTTTGTGTAAAAGGGAGTATTAAAAATGAATTTAGGGTTTAGTTTTTTCTTCAACAGCATTCTGCTGGGTGTTGGACTTGCTATGGACGCATTTTCCGTTTCGCTTGCAAACGGGCTTAACGAGCCGAAAATGAAAAAGGGTAAAATGGCTGGCGTTGCAGGTATCTTTTCCGTTTTTCAGTTTGCCATGCCGCTTATCGGCTGGATATGCGTTTCAACTATCGTTCAATATTTCAAGGCGTTTGAAAAGTGCATTCCGTGGATTGCTCTTATACTTCTCGGATACATCGGCGGAAAAATGCTTTATGAGGGCATAAAAAACAAAAACTCAGACGAGGAAAAACCTGCCGTAGGAATCGGCGCTCTTTTGATTCAGGGCGTTGCCACATCCATTGACGCACTTTCAGTAGGTTTCACGATAGCAGATTACAAACTACCCGAGGCTATTCTCGCCTGCCTTTTAATCTGCATAGTAACATTTTTTATCTGCTTCGCAGGTATCGCCATAGGCAAAAAAGCAGGCACAAAACTTGCAGGCAAAGCGGACATCATTGGCGGAGTAATCTTGATTTTTATAGGTCTTGAAATTTTTATTTCAAGCTGGTTTTAAATACCGTGCTTATATAAAACAAAAGACTTCGGATTTTTCCGAAGTCTTTTTTATTGCTTTAATTATCTGATACCGTATTTTTCGATGATATAATCCATATCCTTGTCGCCTCTGCCTGAAAGGTTGATAAGGATTGAGCCTTTCTTCATTTCCTTTGCAAGCTTGATTGCATAAGCAACAGCGTGTGAGCTTTCGATTGCAGGAATAATACCCTCAAGTCTTGAAAGAGTGAAGAATGCGTCTATTGTTTCCTCATCAGAAACAACATCATATTTAACTCTGCCGAGGTCGTGAAGGAATGCGTGCTCAGGGCCTGATGACGGATAGTCAAGACCGCTTGCAACAGAATATACGGGAGCAGGCTCGCCATTTTCGTCTTTAAGCATAATGCTGTTAAAGCCGTGCATAATACCCTCTGAGCCGTACTGAAGGCTTGCGGCGTGGTCGCCGAGAGCGGGGCCTCTGCCGAGAGGCTCAACACCGTAAATATCAACAGGGTCATTAAGGAAACCTGAGAACATACCCATTGCGTTTGAACCGCCGCCTACGCACGCAACAACAGCGTCCGGCAAATCGCCTGTCATTTCAATAAACTGCTCTCTTGCTTCACTTCCTACAACACTCTGAAAATCACGAACCATCATCGGGAACGGATGAGGGCCTACAACTGAGCCGATGCAGTAGATAGTATTCTGATAATCGTTGAGATAAGCCTCGAAAGCGGCGTCAACAGCCTCTTTAAGAGTTGCAAGACCGTCTGTTACCTCAACAACATTTGCGCCGAGAATTTTCATTCTTGCAACATTCGGAGCCTGCTTTTTAATATCAACAGCGCCCATATAAATATCGCACTCAAGTCCGAAATAAGCCGCCGCTGTAGCAAGAGCAACACCGTGCTGACCTGCGCCTGTTTCAGCGATAATCTTTTTCTTGCCCATATATTTTGCAAGAAGAGCCTCGCCCATGCAGTGATTGAGTTTGTGTGCGCCCGTATGGTTCAAATCCTCACGCTTAACATAAAGCTGAACATTGCCAAGCTTATTTGACAAGCGCTCAAGATATGAAACGGGAGTGGGCCTGCCCTGAAATTCCTTGCGGATTCTGCGAAGCTCGCTTATAAATTTGCTTGATTTACAGATTGTGAAATATGCCTCTGTAATTTCATCCATAGCCTTTTGGAGATTTTCGGGAACATATGAGCCGCCGTATTTTCCGAAAAAGCCGTTTTCATCAGGATAGTTTTTAAAGTAAGTGTCAAAATCAATACCGTTGTAATTCATAATAATTTCCTCCAAAAATAAATCTTTTAAATATATGTTTTAAGCTTAGAATCAATACAAGATGCGCCATCGCTTTGTTTTAAGTTTCATATATGTGACCTCCGAAGCATTTTTTATTATTTTGCCGAAAAAAGCATTAAAAAAACGCCCTCGACAAATATAACATTATCTGTCAAGGACGAATAAATCATTATCCGCGGTGCCACCTTGAATTCACGGAAAACCGTGCTCTTTACAGGATACCTATATATCCCCGGCAACTTACGCATGCCTTCGCGTTGCAGAATACTCTGCGGAAACTCCGCATTTGACTGCACCCTCCGCGGTCCATTTAACAGGCCGTTTACTGCCGCATTCCAGCTTGCACGGCTCTCTGTAAGTGCGTATCCCGTTTTTATCTCCGCATCATCGGTTTAGGTGTATTTATTTGTTACGAATATGATAGCACTTGAAATCGTATTTGTCAAGGCTGTTAATTTTACCAAGTATTATATTTCCAAAAAATAAAATCACGGCAGGACTTTACGCCTTGCCGTGAATATACGCTTTATTACCAGCCAAGTCTTACAATAGTGATTGTACAGCCGCCTGCGCCGCCTCTAAGCGCCGCCTGATGACCTTCGGGAGTGTAGATATCTACTCTGCCCTTCTTTGAAAGGCCGCTGCCGCCTCTGTCTACTACTGTGTAAAGAGTTCCGTCAATATCAATTACAGAACCGAGAGGAAGCCAGTTGCACGCTACATAATACGGATTTGCCATACCGGTATAAACTTTTTTGCCTGATGCAGTTACGCCGTTTGACTTTCCGCAGCATTTAGCGCATGAACAGTAATGAGTATATCTGCCGCTTATCACCTGTCCGAGTGTGTAACCGTTTTTGGAAACAACTCCGTTAGGCTCAACTTGAGAATTACTTGTGCCTACAGCTTTAACCTCTGTTACTGCCTCTTTTATTACGGTTGAAGAAATCTCTGTCTTTGAAGTTTCTTCGCCGTTAACATATGTTACCTCATAGGTAACCTCTTTTTCACCGTTAACGCCCTTTGTGAGAACTTTTGTTTCTCCGAAAGAAAGTGAATCGTCTGTTGTTGTTTCTGTTGAGTACTTGATTGCCTCTGTTACAGTAATAGTTTTAACTTCAGTTCTGAACACGGTAATTTCCATACCGTTTTCTGCAACTGTGTCTGCTGAGGGCTCAACATAATCGTTCTCACCGAGTGTAATGCCTGCAAGCGTGAGCAAATCACCTATTGTTGTGTTATTTGCCGCGTGCATTTCAAAAGTTTCACCGTCTGCTGTTATTGAAACAGAAACGGGAAGCACTACGGAAATTACCATTCCGTCCTCAACGGCGTCATTTTCGCCGTAATTCATTGTGCAGCCTTCGGCATTGAAGCCTATCTCTGCGAAAACCTCGCCCACCGTGTCGGCATACACATTGTATGCTGTAACAACATCGCCGAGCATAATGTTTACTGTGTTTGACCTGTCAATTACGATAGTACCGCCTTCGCCTGCATTGAAGCCTGCGATGTCAAGTCTGTCGTTTGAACCAAGAATAATATTTGCCTCATTAAGGATTTCGATTGGTTCCGTTTCTTCTGTTGTAACTGTGTATTCTTTACCATTGTCATTAATAACAACATTGTATTCTCCAACCATGCCCGCAAAAGCGCTTGTTGCGAAAACACAAATGATAAGAATAAACGCAGCTACCGTTGCCGCCATAACTCTTGACATATGCTTTACGGAAGCAACGCGTGATTCGTTAATCATCTTAATCTCCTTTGTTGCACTTGAGCCATAATATTGGCTGTGCCGAAATTCAGCAGCATTATATAAGTTTAATCCGCTTAATTTATTTGATTAAACCATAAATATAATTCTGCCGGCAGAAGCATTCATTCTGCCTTCAGAGCGGAAATTTCAACCTGAAATTCCTTGCCCTGCCTTTAGTATTTCTCAAGCTTTTCGCATTATAGTAATTTTTGCATAATGTGTCAAGGCGAAAAAAATCGGTTTTTTGTGCACTTTTAACAAATAAAACAATTGTTACAGTTTTGTAACATTTGCAGACAACAAGATATTGTGGTTTTTTGTTTTTGTGATTTAGTGCGTTAAAGTGAATTTTTGTTTAATTTTTCAGAATCGCACAAACCGGACTTAATAATTTTGTAACTTTTTAAATTTCGCGTTGTTCAAATTACAATATATTGTGCAGTTTTCGCAATATCAGCACATATCATACCCATATATAGACGGTTGATTTGTAACAATATATGTGATAATTCTGAATAATTTTCATATAATTAATGTAATAAATTAATATTATTAAATAATATAATTATATAATATATAATTAAAGAGAATTGAAACGCAAAAACAAGCCCGATTTTCCTGTTGCCGCCCGATTTTAATTGACAATAAAAATCGGATAATATATAATATGACATACACCAAATAAGTCTCAGTAGCTCAGCTGGATAGAGCGACCGCCTCCTAAGCGGTAGGTCGGAGGTTCAAATCCCCTCTGGGACGCCAAAAAGCAACCGATAGCCCGTATACACAGGGCAGTCGGTTGCTTTATTTTTACCATATGATATAAAAAATCCTCAGCCGAATTGAAAACTCTGACTGAGGACTTTTTTGTTTCTAAGACGAACTTAACTCTACCATTACGATTTCAGGTCTGTTATTTACTCTAAATGGTATAATACTGTTTCCGATGCCTCTGCTTACAATCATATTTGTACCATTCATAGTATATAGCCCTGAATCATATTTGGGAAACAACCCCTGACCGGGCGCAACTAAACCGCCAAAAAACGGCAGTCTAAACTGCCCTCCGTGTGCGTGACCCGTCAATACCAAATCCACATTATTTTTGACATAAACATCAAACATCTCGGGTCTGTGGGAAAGCAAAACGGTATATCCATCTGTACCGTTCATCAAATCTGAAACAGCAGAATCTGTAACAGTTTTTTCATCGCCGAACAAATAATCTGCTTGAAAACTCGGGTCAGAAACGCCTAAAAGAGTAATGCTTTCATTTTCGTTATTCAAAGTCACAGATTCGTTTTGCAGAACAGTAACTCCTTTATCTTCCAATCTTTTCAAAAATTCACTTAAGCCGTCAATTCTTGCTTCATGATTTCCCGTTACATAATATGTAGGGGCAATTTGCACGGCTTTTTCTGCAAAGGATATGCTAACATCAATATTTGTATGATACGAATCAATCAAATCCCCTGTAAGCACAATAATATCAGGCTCGCATTCATTTAGTTTTTCAATCAGTTTCTCATTGTCCTTGCCGAATTGGGCATTATGCAAGTCTGACACCTGGGCTATTTTGTACCCTGAAAAACTTTGCGGCAACTCATCGCTTGTAACTGATATTTCATTTACCATCAAAGCACTGTTGCCCCAAGCAATCCAAACAGAAATCGCAGCCAGCACAGCAAAAATTATTGATATTATAATAATTTTCTTTTTCTTATTTTTCTTACGGTTCATATTGCCTCCGAATAATAGCTGTCATCTGTAATTAACCCTAATTATACGGTCAGATATATACCGATTCAATGTATAATTTGTTAAATATAAACATTGATATTATGAAAGTATTAAACATTATTTTAATTATCTTCTATATTAACCAAATGAAATATAAATTCCATAAAATTAATATTTTATCATATATAATAAAAACCCTTCGGACGGGTTATACATTCCGCCGAAGGGTTTATAAATTTATTCTTTTTTGCGAGTTAAATAAATCAAAACAATTAATCCTATAAAAACAACAGGCGCGAACCTAACAAACAGCCACTCAAAGGCATGAAAAAATGTTCCTGCAACAGCAAATTCAGGATTACTGTAATCCCATCCTAAATAAGGGCTGTTTAATACTATTAACACCGCAGAAACAACTACTATTACGGCACATAACGCAATAAGTAAATAACGGAATATTTTTTCAGATTTTTGTTTGCGTTGAGCAAGCTGCAAGTTTACAACCTCAAGTTTTTCACAAATCACTTTTAAATCATCAACCTGCGTTTCAACAATAGTTTCGCCAAGTAAAGTGCTTACAGGTGTTTCAAGTGCTTGTGACATGGAAATCAGCATATCCGCATCGGGTACTGACAATCCCTTTTCCCATTTAGAGATTGTTTGCCTTACCACATTTAACTTGACGGCAAGTTCTTCTTGCGAAAGTCCTTTTGTTTTTCTGATTGCTTTAATGTTTTCGTTTAACATAGCGATAACCTCCTTGGTTTAGTTGTTATCTCTATTATATGGAGCCTGCGCCGTTGCCACAAGCAATGCTAATTAACAATACAGGTTTCATTGCGAAACATATGTTGACAAATAAAAAATTAATACTGTCAATTCAATACCGCTGCCTGTTCTGCCATACGCTGACCGTAGATTCTGAATAACTCGGCAAAATCGTCCATATTTTCAGATATTGCCACGGGACCTAAATGGATAACAGGCTTGCCTTTGACATGTCCGCCCGAATATGTCATCATTCCGCCGACCATAAGATGGGTGAGTATGCACTGAATAGCCAAATCACCGCCGCCGTGAATATATCCTGCCGTGGCGTATGCGCCGCCTAATTTTCCGCCGACATTATATTTTTTCAAATCGTTTTCAAGCCATAACTTCATCTTGCCTGTCAAATATCCGTTATAGGTGGGAGTGCCCACAATTAAAGCACAGCTGTCTTTAACAAAATCCTCGTCAATATCATCAATATTAAACGCTTTAGCCTCAACGCCCTGAACTTTTTCAGCGCCCTCAATTATGTACTCAGCCGCTTTTGCGGTATGCCCTGTTCTGCTGTCATAAACAATAGATATTTTCATTTAAAGCCCCTCCTGTATATAAATAAAAAATATAATTTTCTTTTAATGATTATTATACTTTATAATATTATTTTTGCAACACGAAAAAACCGCCCGAGTATAAAACTCAGGCGACTTTACATCAAAACATACAAATTATATTAATGGTTTCACCGTATAAACTCTTTATCTTTAGACGGTATTCCTGCCTCATCTGAAAGATACCTTTCAACTCGCATAGATAAATCATATTTTTCCCTTAACTCGCTTATTTTTGCCATCATCGGGGAATCGTGATGCGCGTCAATAGCTGATTGATCTCTCCAACTGTCTATAAGCAGTACGGTTTCATCATCTTCCATAGGGAAAAAATATTCATATTTAAGATTTCCGTCTTCAGCGCGGATTTTATCAACAACACCGCTTGAAACCATTTCCTGTGCAAATTTTCTTGCGTTCAAATTTGCACCCGTATAATAAATATTTATTGTTATAGCCATATATTCTCCGTTTTCACTCATTAAAATTTTATTCAACCGTTACGGATTTTGCAAGGTTGCGGGGCTTATCTATGGGAAGACCCTTTGCATTTGCGATATGGTATGCCATAAGCTGCAGCGGTATAACCTCTATAAACGGCGTGAGGAACGGAATTGAATCGGGATAGGTGATTACCGTTTCAAAATGCGTTAAATCATCTTTAAGACTTTCGGGGGCAAACACGATTACCTTTGCGCCCCTTGCCGTTACCTCAATAAGATTTGAAACAGTTTTCGGAAGCAAATCTTTATTGCTTATAAGACCGAAGCAAACCGTATCTTTTTCAATAAGGCTGATAGTGCCGTGCTTGAGTTCGCTTGCAGGGCAGCCAACACAGTCGATATAGCTTATCTCTTTAAGTTTAAGCGCACCCTCAAGAGAAACGCCGTAATCAACATTTCTGCCGAGAAAGAAACATTTATCCATATCCTTTACTGTTTCGGAAAGCGCTTTTAGCTCATCGCTTTTCTGGAGCACTCTTTCAATCTTCTTTGGAAGAAGCGCGCTCATATTTACAGCAATTTCGCTGAAAACTTCCGTGCAGGCATTTCGTGCCCTTGCGATATAAAGGCAGAGCATATCAAGCATTGCAAGCTGGCATGAAAACGCCTTTGTTGTTGCAACGGCAATCTCTGCCCCTGCGAGGGTGAGAAGATTGTAATCGCTCATTTTGGCAATAGAGCTTTCGGGCACATTTACAATACTGATTGTTTTTGCGCCGAGTTCCTTTGCCTGTTTAAGGGCGGCAAGGCTGTCTGCCGTTTCGCCGCTTTGGCTCATTATGATTACAAGGCAGTTTTCGTCAAGCACCATATCGGCGTATCTGAATTCGCCTGCATATTCCGCAAAGGTGGGAATTTTTGCTATTTTTTCAAAATTGTATTTTGCTATAAGACCAACATGGTATGCCGAGCCGCAGCCAACAATATAAATTCTGTTCAATGCGGTGAGTTCCTCATCGGAAAACGGCATATTTTCAAGCACAACATCGCCGTCTTTTGTAACGGAGTTTATAGTTTCCCTGACCACATCAGGCTCTTCATAAATTTCCTTGAGCATAAAGTGCTCAAAATCGCCCTTGGTTGCGGTGCTTTTGCCCAGCTCAACCTGTTTTATTTCCTTTTTGATTTCATTGAAATCCGAGCCGTAAACGGTGATTTTTTCAGCCGTTATCTGTGCCGTTTCGCCGTCCTCAAGGTAAATTGCTTTTTTGGTGTGGTTTAGTAGCGGATTTATATCTGACGCAATAAAGTTTTCGCCCTCGCCGACACCGATAATCAGCGGTGAGCCTTTTTTAGCGCAGTAGAGAGTATCGGGACTGTCTGTGCAGACAATTCCGAGCGCATATGAGCCTTCAAGAAGTTTCAGCGTCTTTTTAAGGCTTTCAAGCACATCTCCGCTGTAATTGAGTTCAAGAAGTTTCGGAATAACCTCTGTATCCGTTTCACTTTCAAAAGTGATTCCGCTGAGCATAAGACTCTCTTTTATTTCTTTGTAGTTTTCAATAATTCCGTTGTGAACGACTGCAAAATGCTCTGTGCAATGGGGATGAGCATTTATTTCGTTTGCTTTTCCGTGTGTTGCCCAGCGGGTATGGCCTATGCCGAGATTTCCGCTTATGCTAACATTTTTCAGCTTATCTTCAAGGCGATGAATTTCGCCCTTTGATTTAACAACACAAAGTTTTTTAGAGTTGTCAAGCACGGCAATTCCGCCGCTGTCATATCCTCTGTATTCAAGCCCTTTTAATCCTTTGATAAGGATTCCCGTAGCTTCACTTTTGCCTACATATCCTATAATACCGCACACGGTAATTTCCCCTTTCATTAAATATTTCGGCACCTTAAATATATTCTTTACATTTTACGAAGATTTTAAAATATTATAAACGAATTATAAAGAACACTAAAAAGCGAAGGCAATATTTTCCTAGTTATTCGCCGTATTTCTTTAATCTTGCGGCAATAACGCTCATATCGTCCTGCTTCATTCCCTTTGTCATATTGAGGGTTTGATTTATAATTTCATCCGCAATTTGCTGAACGCTCATATCCTCAGTACCCGTAAGAAACGCATTGAGCCAGTCTGCGCCGGGGTCTGTTATACCGTCGCTGACCATAACAAGCAAATCGCCGTCGCTGAGAACAGCGGTGCGCTTTGCAAACTCAATACCCCTCAAAATTCCCGCAGGCATTGAGGAAAGTTCGCACTTAGTAACCTTTGAGCCTTTAACGATATATGTTGCAGGTGCGCCCGCCTTATACAAATCAACCTTGCCTGTAAAAAGGTCTATTCCTGCGCAGTCAAGCGTTGCAAGACTTTCGTCACTGCTTTTGACGAGCAGGGCGGAATTCACAACACGAAGCGAACTGTCAAACCCGAAGCCTGCCGCAAGCAGTTTTGACAAAAGACCTGCGCCCATCGCACCGTCAAGCGCCGCTCTGCCGCCCTTGCCCATACCGTCGCTGATAATAAGAATACTCCTGCCCCGTGAATCGTTTATGGTTTTAACCGTATCTCCGCACAAAGCGCCCTCTGCGCTGTGCTGTGAAAATCCTATTTCAAGCGAGAAATTAGGCTTTTCCGTAAAGGTTATCATTGAATTATTTTTGAAATGAGTAATCCTGCCGTTTGAAAAATATCTCTGGCACGCCTTTGAAATTTCTCTGTTTATCTCAGGGTCGCAAAATGCTGTTTCTCTGTCCTGTGTTAAAATCTCTATTCTCATTCTGCCGAATTTATCCTCAATAACGGAAATATTTTTCGGGTAAATCTCACGCTCCGCAAGCGCCCTGCGCAGTTTACCTGCCGCAATGTTGTCAAAATACTCAGCCTCGTCAAACTCCCTTGCAAGGTCGCCGAGCATGTCCGAGATAGAGAAAAACTGGTCTGCCGCAACCATTCTTATCTGATTCGTTTTTTCATTTATTATCTGCTGGGTAAGATACTGCTGCTCAGTTTGATGTTCTCTGCGTATCTTGGCGTTTTTGTTGTTCAAATCGTTTATTCTTTCGCTGACTTCATTTACGCTTTCGCTGATATAACTTATCGCACCGCTTGCAAATCTAAGCCTCATAACAAGACTTTTGCGAAGTGAGCCGTCTGGCGTTATATTTTCACCGTCGTGGAAAAAGTTTTCGATTTTCTCCTGAAGCACGCTCGGAAACAGCATAACGGCAATACCGCTAATAAGAGCCTCTGCAAAATATTCAATTCCGCCGCCTGCCGCAACGCTGAAAAGCGCAAATGAAAGTGTGAAAGAACTTACTGCGCCAAATGTGCCGAACGGGCAGAAAAGACAGGCAAGCAGAGCCGAAAAGCCGTATGCACCCGTTAGAAACAAAGCGCCGTCCCCCTGAAGAGAAAATGCAAAACCGACTGACAGGGCGAGCATAAGACCAAGCCTGTCCGTGCCGAAAATAACTGTTATGAGTATGAGCAAAAGCGCAACAATTCTTGCAGGCGCAATGCGGGCAATCGTGATTTCCGACAGGCTCATTAGAATAAGCGAGCAGGAAATGACAATGCAGGTTAAATCCGAAACGGGAAGCGCACGCAGACGAAAACGCCTGAAATTGCAGTTGAGCGCCCTGAAAAAGAAAAACGAACCGCCTGCACCGAGCAGACTTTCTGCAAGCGTGAGCGCATATTCTGACATTGCCGCCCCTGTTTTAATATCCACAACAATGCCCGTTGCAAAAAGCGACAGAAACGAAATGAGCATAGGCATAAACGGAGAGCCCTTTGCACGTGCGAGGTCAAGGGCAAGCGTTCCCAAAAACACGATAATAACAGCCGCTATGTATCGTGCAAAACTTTCGGGAATAAACACGAGATACCCCACCGCCGCACCGACAGCCGAATAAAAATAATTCTTTTTGCGTGACACGCAGATAAGCGAAACGGCAAAAGGAGAGGCATAGGACAAAACAAAATTTCTAGCCAGCACAAAGCTTAGCAGAAAATATACCGCCCCCTCAAGAGCCTGCAAAAACCGCTCATTTTTCATCTTGTTTTTTATATCTTTAATTTTAACCTTATTATTACGAGTTGCCGTTTTCATATGTAGTTACACTTCCTGTATTTTAATGCTCTTGAAGAGTATAAAACAAGAAAGGCAAAAAAATTGTCATAAAAATACGGCAGAGCGCATAATGCTCTGCCGTTACTTTTAAATTGCCGAAAAGCGTATTTATAATGTTTAAAAACAATACCAAAAGCCTTATTTTTTCTTTTTCTTTCTGTTTCTCAGAATAATCATAAATATCATTCCGCAAATACCGCCTATGGCGTTCATCATCATATCCGTCATTGTGTCGAAAAGACCGAGATAACCGTATTCGCCGTTATACTGCGAAATATCAAAAATAGCCGTTTCGGGGCCGGGCTTTGCAAGCTGAAGATTTGTGCCGTGAAGCGTGTCCATAAGAAATTCGTAAAACTCCCAGCCTACTGCTATTGAAAGCGCAAACATAAGCGAAAAAATAGCGGCGAGAGTGGCGGCGCACTGCCCTTTCTTTCTCTGAATAATGCACGCAAAATCATAGCCGAAAACAGCGCACACAACGCCAGAAAGCACATGCATAAGATTATCAAACCACCAGACATTATCAAAAACATCCATATAAGAGCCGATAACTATGCCAACGAAGATTATTACATTGAGCATCGTCTGTGACAGGGGCGGAACTTCCTCTATAAAAGAGCCGTTTCCAAAGACCTGAAACATATCCCACAAATGGGTGAAAATGAAACAGAAAACGGATTCAAAACCCATAACAAGGTCTCCGTGTATAAACGAATATCCTGCGCAGATTAAAAGCGCAATTCTTGTGATTATCCAAAAGGCAAACTGCGCTTTCGGTATGCTTTTTGTAGGGTGCTTTTTAACTTTATACGCCATATTATACATCCTTTTATTTTAAATAATAGTAATATAATATATCAGACAATCCTTAAAAGTCAAACGATATTTGTGAACATAGAATTAATAAATATAAAAGAATGGACCCAACTTATAAACAAAAGATAAAGATTTATATATTTTATTGAAAGACAGCCGCCGTTTTATTAAAATAATTCTTAATTAAATACAAGAAATCTAATTCGGAGGTACTTTAATGATAGAATACACTTCAAAATATGATGTAAGAAACACGATGTACTATCAGTTTGAAAAGTCTGTTAAAGAGAGGGGCGACAATCCCTGTCTTTATTATTACAACAACACTCTTTCTTGGAATCAGACTGCTGATATGGTTGATAAATGCGCTGCTGCTCTTGTTGCAAACGGCGTTAAAAAGGGCGACAGAGTTATCATCTGCCTTCCGAATATGCCCCAGTGTATTGCGGCTATTTACGCTGTTAACAAAATCGGCGCAGTTGCTTCAATGCTTCATCCGCTTTCTGTAAAATCAGAGGCTGATTACGCAATCAAGCTTGTTGGCGCTAAATACGCATTCTGCTTCGATGTTTCAGAAAAAGCATTCAAGGATAATCCGGACTTAACAGTTATTATGTGCAAAACTGCTCAGTATTTTCCGAAAACTCCTTACGGCTTTGTTGCAAATATGCTCTACAAGAAGAAAATCAAGGGTAAAACAGGCCCTGCAACAAATGTTAAAAAGCTTGTTGAGTGGAGCGATTTCCTTAAAGAGGGCGCAGCTTACATAAAGAAAAACGGCGTGCCTGAAACTCAGACAGACTATCAGTCAACAGCCGCCATTATGATGACAGGCGGCACAACGGGCAACCCCAAGGGCGTTATGCTTACATCTGAAAACATCAACAACCTTTCATATGAGCTTGTTGATGTTGTAACAGAAGTACTCGGTATGCAGATTGACCAGGATACTGACGCTATGCTCACAGCACTTCCCGTTTTCCACGGCTTTGGTTTTGCGCTTTGCATGCATGTTTCAATGTGCGTTGGTATGGCTCAGTCACTCTTCCCTGCTTTCGACGCTAAAATGTGCTCTCAGGCAATCAAAAAATATCATATCAACTATGTATTCGGCGTACCGGATTTCTTTGAAAAGGTACACAAGGCAGGCTATCTCAAGGGCGTTGATATGAGCACAATGAAGCTTATCGGCTCAGGCGGAGATGTTGTTCCTTATTCACTTACAGAAAAAATGGATTATCTCCTTAAAGAAAACGGCGCAAAATGCCACTTTGTTTCAGGCTACGGTCTTACAGAGTGCGTAACCGTTTGCTCATTCACAGACCCGCGCAGAGAAGCTCCTCAGGGCTGTATCGGTGTTCCCTGCTACAACATTGAGGTTATGACGGTTAAACCCGGCACAACAGAGGAAGTTAAGGGCGAGGACGGCGAACTTTGCGTTTACGGCCCCACACTTATGCAGGGTTATTACCACGACCCCGAAGAAACTGCAAAGGTACTTGTTGAGCACGAGGACGGCAGAGTATGGCTTCATACAGGCGATATGTGCTTTATTGACGAAAAGGGCGATATTTATTACCGTCAGCGTCTTAAGAGAGTTTACAAAATCAGCGGTTACCTTGTTTACCCCTCATTCATTGAGGAGACTTACAGAACAATGGCTGAAATTGCAGACTGCTGTGTAATCGGCAAAGAGGACGGCGGTAAAACAATGCTCAAACTCTTTGTTGTTAAAAACAAGAAGTTTGAAAAAGACGATGAAGACGCCCTCACTCAGAAAATCAAAACATTCGGCGAGCAGAACCTTTCAAAATGGTCACTCCCGAGAGAAATCGTTTATATTGACGAGCTTCCGAGAACAAAAGTCGGCAAGGTTGACTTCAAAGTTCTCAACTGATAAAAATGTTTACGGCGGAAATGTTCTAGCGAGCGTTTCCGCTTTTTTTATTGCATATTTCCACGCAGTTTGATATATTAATTTTAGACTATATTTAATGGAGAAAATCTATGAATAAGATTATAGAAAAAACTGCCAATTCGGCAATGGAGATTTACTCTAAATTCAATTCTGTTTCACAGGCAAAAACAAAAAAATCTGAAATCTCAGACCCCATTTCTGACGAAATGCCCGCTCTTGTGCGCCGTGCAGCGGCACAGGGCGCAGTACTGCTGAAAAATGACGGCGTTCTGCCCCTTAAAGACGGATGCCGTGTTTCCCTTTTCGGCAGAGTTCAGCAAAACTGGTTTTATACCGGCTACGGCTCGGGCGGTGAGGTTAACAGACCGTATGAGGTAAACCTTGCAGACGGCATACGAAACTGTGAAAAGCTTAAACTAAACGAAAAGCTTGCCAACAAATACGAGAGATGGTGCGCTGAAAATAAAATCAATGACTCCGTATGGGGTATGTGGCCGAGATTTTACCCTGAAATGCCCATTGAAGCGAGCGAGATTTTTGAGGCTTCAAAAGAGTCTGACTGCGCTGTTGTAGTTATAGGGCGTTCCTCGGGCGAGGACAGGGACTGTTCGCTTGAAAAGGGCAGTTATTACCTAACGGATGACGAACTGCACCTGCTCGGCTGTGTTACCGATTATTTTTCAAAAACAGTTGTTCTGCTCAATATCGGCTGTATGATGGATTTGAAATGGGCGGAAAAATTCGGCGATAAGATAAACGCTTTGCTTATTCTTTGGCAGGGCGGTATGGAAAGCGGAAATGCCGCCGCAGATATTCTTTGCGGAAAGGAAAACCCGAGCGGTAAACTTACGGACACCGCCGCCGCAGAATATGAGGATTACCCGAACGCAAAAGATTTTGCAAATGTGGAATTTAACAATTACACCGATGATATTTATGTAGGATACCGCTATTTTGAAACATTTGAGAAAGAAAAAGTTCTTTATCCTTTCGGCTTCGGTTTAAGCTATACTCAGTTTAGCGTAAAATGCGAAAGCGCTGAACCTTCCGAAAACGGATTTTCATTTAATGTAACCGTTACTAACACAGGAGAACGCTCAGGCAGAGAAGTTGTTCAACTCTATATTCAAAAGCCCTGCACCGTTTTGGGCAACCCTGCAAGAGAACTTGAGGCATTTGCAAAAACAGACGAGTTAAAGCCGAACGAGAGCCAGACTCTCAACCTTTTTGTTTCTATGTATCAGATCTCCTCATACGACAGCGAGGGAAAAAGCGGTTTCAAATCTGCTTATGTAACAGAGGGCGGACTTTACCGTTTTTACCTCGGTACAGATGTCAGAAGCGCAGAGGAAGTTTACACATTTTACGAGGAAGAAACAAAGCTTTACGAACAGCTTAGCGAATGCCTTGCCCCTGAAAACAGCTTTGAAGTTATAACTGCTGTTGAGGGTATAAACGGCTTTATCCCTGTTAAGCGCAAATGCCCCGAAAGGCAGACAAATCTTGCGCAGAGAATTATGAAAAATCTGCCCTCTCAGAAAGAGAGAAGCGATAAAAATAATATCACTCTTTATGATGTTGCAAGC
Source organism: uncultured Oscillospiraceae bacterium (assembly GCA_900540305.1). GTDB lineage: Bacteria > Bacillota > Clostridia > Oscillospirales > Acutalibacteraceae > Eubacterium_R. Next base: position 23,560 of record UQFL01000008.1, read on the forward strand.
GGCAATGCGACTATGGATGAATTTATATCCACCCTTTCCCTTGACGAACTTGAAGCAATAACGAGGGGCGACTACACTATGGACAGTCCCCTCGGCGCAAAGGGCAACGCAGGCGCACTCGGCGGAGTTTTGCCGTCACTTCGTGAAAAAGGCGTTTCAGCCGCAATTACAACTGACGGTCCCTCGGGCATCAGACTTGAAGCGTGCTGTTCGCTTATTCCGATAGGAACACTCCTTGCCTGCACATTTGACAAAAAACTTGTTGAAGAGGTTTACTCAGCAATCGCCCGTGAAATGAAAGAAAGAGGAAGCCATATTCTGCTCGCACCGGGTATGAATATTCACAGAAATCCGCTTTGCGGCAGAAATTTTGAATACTATTCCGAAGACCCGCTTGTAACAGGCAAAATCGCCGCCGCGGCGGTAAGGGGTATACAGTCCTGCAACGGCTCAGCGTGCCCCAAGCATTTCGCCTGCAACAATCAGGAATTTAAGCGCACAGTAAACGATTCTCGTGTTTCCGAGCGTGCACTGCGCCAAATATATTTGAAAGGCTTTGAAATCTGTATCAAAGAGGCTGAGCCTAAAAATATTATGACCTCTTACAACAAAGTAAACGGAGTTTACAGCTATTATAACTATGACCTTTGCACCTCTATTTTGAGAAACGAATGGGGTTATAAGGGAAATGTTATGACGGACTGGTGGAACAAAAAGGGCAAGAGCCCCGATTTCCCATCTGTTTACGACCAGGCATATAGAATTAGAACGCAGGTTGATGTGCTTATGCCCGGCGGAAAAAGAACAGGCAGAAGAAAGCCTGACGGAACGCTTTTGAAATCCCTGCGTGACAGAAACGGCATAACACTTTCTGAAATTCAGCGAAGCGCAGAAAATGTACTTAATTTCATTATTAACTCAGCGCCGTTTGCTGACGAAAAATAAAACAGCCACAGAAAAACGCCGTCCTTTTCGGGACGGCGTTTCGTTTTATATATTCTGTTATTAATGGTGGAAAAGTCTGATACCTGTCATTGTCATTGCGATACCGAAAGAATCACAGCACTCAATAACAGCGCCGTCTCTTACAGAACCACCGGGCTGAGCGATATATTTAACGCCTGATTTAACAGCACGCTCAATATTATCCTCAAACGGGAAGAATGCGTCTGAACCAAGAGCAACCTTGTCCATCTTCTTATGCCACTCGCTCTTTTCCTCTGCGGTGAACGGCTCGGGCTTTTCTGTGAAATACTTCTTCCAAAGGTCGTTTTTATAGAGCTCCTCATACTCATCGCTGATATAGAGGTCTATTGCGTTGTCAGCCTCGCACTTTCTGATGCCCTCAATGAAAGGAAGATTTAAAACCTTTTCATTTCTTCTGAGCCAGAAATTATCTGCCTTGTTGCCTGCAAGTCTTGTGCAGTGGATTCTTGACTGCTGGCCTGCTCCTACACCGATTGTCTGACCGCCCATAGCGTAGCAAACGGAATTTGACTGTGTATATTTAAGAGTTATCATTGAAATGAGCAAATCAATCTTTGCAATTTCGGGAATTTCCTTAACCTTTGTGGGCATATCGTTGAAGAGGTCCATAGTGATTTTGGAATCGTTTCTCTTCTGCTCAAACTTAATGCCGAAAACCTGCTTTGTCTCCATCTCCTCGGGAACATAGTCTGCGTCCATCTTGATTATAAGATAGTTGCCTCTTCTCTTCTTTTTGAGGATTTCAAGAGCCTCGTCAGTATATGACGGAGCAATAATTCCGTCTGAAACCTCTTTTACAAGGAACTGAGCAACAGAAGCGTCACACTCGTCTGAAAGTGCGGCAAAATCGCCGAAAGAAGAAACTCTGTCGCATCCTCTTGCTCTTACATATGCCTGAGCGATGGGTGAAAGCTCAAGTCCGTCAGGAACGAAGCAAACTTTTCTGTCAACCTCGCTGAGCTCCTGCGCAACAGCGGCGCCTGCGGGTGAAACATGCTTGAATGAAGCGGCGCTGGGGAGACCCGTTGCCTCTTTAAGCTCTTTAACAAGCTGCCATGAATTGAATGCGTCAAGAAGATTTATATATCCTGCACTTCCGTTTAATATTTCAAAGGGAAGCTCCTTGCCGTCGCAATGGATTCTTGCAGGGTTCTGATTCGGGTTGCAGCCGTATTTTAAGGTGTATTCCGTCATTTTAACTCTCCTCCAAACAGTTTTAAATAGTACATCTATTTTATATCACCGCATTGAAAAAAGCAAGAACTAATGGTATAATTGTTTAAATTCACGGGAGGCTGAAAATGAAAGGCGTACTTGTTGTTAATCATTTCTTAAAAGGCGAAAAATTTGATACGCTCCACGCTCATCTGCTCAAAAGCGCAAATAAACTTGGCATTGAGCTTGAGCTTTTTACAAATATGGAACTTGCGGCAAAAACGCCGAAAGCTGATTTTGTTTTGTTTTGGGATAAGGATATAAACCTTGCCCTGCGCCTTGAAAAGAGCGGTATTCCCGTATTCAACAGCGCAAAAAGCATTGCCCTTTGCGATGACAAGGCAAAAACATACCTTGCGCTTGACGGCATTGTTTCACAGCCTAAAACGCTGATTGCACCCATGTCATATTTCAAATCGGATTACAGTCTTTTCATTGACGATGCGGTTTCTGTTTTAGGTCTGCCCCTTGTTTTTAAAGAATGTTTCGGCTCTTTCGGCGAACAGGTATTTTTGTGCAGAACAAAGGAAGAAATTGAAAAGCGCATAACAGAAAAGCCGTTTTTGCTTCAGGAATTTATAGAAAACTCTTCAGGCAGGGACAAACGGCTTGAGGTTGTAGGCTCAAAAGTTGTTGCGGCAACAAGAAGATCAAATGAAAACGATTTTCGCTCAAATGTTACAAACGGCGGAACGATGACTCCCTGCGAGCCGACTGCGCAGGAATGCGAAACGGCAATAAACGCCTGCAAAGCGCTTGGGCTGACTTTCGGCGGAGTTGATATTCTTGACGGCAACATACTCTGCGAGGTAAACAGCAACGCCCACATAATAAACATTATGAACGCAACGGGCACGGACATTGCCCCCCTTATTTTTGAGGAGATAGGTAAAAGGATATGAACACGCTTCTTATTTACAGCAAGGAGGAGGCAGAGAGAAACAGCTTTGCCGTTTCAGTTTTTGAAAAAGAACTCGGCGCAAAACTTGTTCTTCAAAACGAAGTTTCTTTTGACGAGAAAGCGGACTGCGTGATAAACAGAACGAACAGCGGTGAAATCGCCCTCGGCTTTGAGAAAAGGGGTATTAGAGTTTTTAACCCGAGCAGTCTTTCATTCCTTGCAAATGACAAACAGCGCTGTTACGAATTTATGAGCAAAAACGGCATAGAGATTATGCCCGTAAACCAAACAAAAGCGCCCGTTGTTATCAAGCCGACAGACGGCAATGGCGGTCAGGGCGTGCGCCTTGTTGAAAGCGGCGAATTTGAAATTGAGGACGGCTTTGTTTATCAAAAACCCGCCTCAGACCTCGGAAAAGATTTAAGGGTGTGGCTCATCGGCGGTGAGATAATATGCTCTATTCTGCGAGAGTCTAAAACGGATTTCCGCTCAAACTTCTGCCTTGGCGGAAGCGCAACGCCTTACACACTTTCAAAAGAGGAAACGGCGCTTGTTATGAAAATACAGTCGCTTATAAAATACGATTATATAGGCATAGATTTTGTATTTGACAAAGGCAGGGCGGTATTTAACGAAATTGAGGACAGCGTAGGCGCAAGAATGGTTTACACCTGCACAAATACGGACATTCTTTCGCTTTACTGCGATTACATAAAAAAGGAAATGAGCTGATTATGGAAAAAATAGTTATAATCGGAAAATGCGATAAAAACGCAATACTCGGCAGATATTCACAATATGCCGAAAAAATAGAATTTGACTTGCCGTGTGAAAACAACGAAATGAAATATGCCTTTGACGGCGTGTTTTTTGTGGGCGAGTATGATAAAAACACGCTCCTCGGCTGGCTCGGCAACGAACACCTGAGAATTTCAAAGGACGAAAAAGAACTTGAGGCGGAACTGAATTTCTTTTTCGGCATACCGAAAAAGGTTGAGATTGAAAGAAAAATACTTGTTGAAATGCCGAAAGAGGGCGAGGTTGAAAGCCTTGAGCTTGCCGATTATGTAGATATTTCTCAGGCGTATGTTAAGAAAAACGGCAGTAATTTCAGAGTGCGCAAAAGAGGAAAAGACGGCGATTTTATTTATATAAAGACGCAGAAAACGGATATCAGCGCAATAGAGCGCACCGAAACCGAAGAGCGCATAAGCGAGGAGGAATACCTTGACTGCATAAAGGGCTTTAAACTGCTTTCAAAAAGACGCTGGCTCATTATAAACGGCGGAAAATGCTTTGAACTTGATATTTTCCCGTTTTGGAATGACAAAGCACTACTTGAAATAGAACTAAAAAACGCTGACGAGGAATTTGAAATTCCGCCGTTTTTAAAAGTTATCGGCGAGGTTACATTTGACAGGAATTACAGAAATTCCTGCATTGCTCAAAAATACGGCGTTATGACTGATTAATTTAATATATACGCAAAAAGGCTGTGAAACCGCAAAGTTTCACAGCCTTTATTTATGCTTTTTTATTTGAGGAAGCCTTTTACAATCTGCTCCTCAGCCTCTTCCCTTGAAAGACCGAGCGTCATAAGCTTTGTAATCTGCTCTCCTGCAATTTTGCCGATTGCCGCCTCGTGGATAAGAGATGCGTTTACATCGTTTGCAGTAATTTCGGGAATCGCCTTAACGCAGGCATTTTCCATAATAATGGCGTCACACTCCGAATGACCCATGCACTCGTTGTTACCGTTAATAACAGAGGTGAATTCCTGGTAGGAATCACCCTTTGCAACTGAGCGTGAGCTTATGTCTGCGCTACAGTTTTTGCCGTTCATCTCAACTTCAAACTGAGTTATAGCTTTCTGCTTTCCGCTTGTCATAATCTTTTCTTTAACTACAAGGCGTGCGTCATCTGCCAAATCGCCCTTTGTAACTCTCTTTGTTGAATCAACGCCCTCAATCTGTACCGTTACCATTTCAAGATAAGCGCCTTTATCAAGGTGAACAACCGTTACAGGGTTGAGTATTCTTTCGCCGCTTCCGTTACCCTCGCCGTAATGCTTTTCAACATAGCGCACACGGGCGTCTTTTGCAAGGTGGAAGGTGTGAATTCCATCGTGCTGAGAGATATGACAGCCGTCATTGTGAATACCGCAGCCTGCTACAATATCAACATCTGCGCCCTCGCCGATATAAAAATCGTTGTAAACAACATCCTGAAAATCGCTCTGGTCAACAACAACGGGAATATGTGCAACCTCGCCCTTTGTGTGGGGCTTTACATATATTTCAATTCCCTTGCCGTTTTCCTTGGGAACGATTTCTATATTTTCCGTGCTCTGTCTGCCTATGCTTGCGCCGTCAACACGGATATTATAAGCACCCTTCGGGGTCTGCGAAATATCAGCAATAGTTTTAAGTATATTCTGCAACTGCGGCTTTGCGCCGAGTTCAAGCGGTGATTTTAAATTATTATCCATATCGTTTACTGCCTCCTTGCCTTATAGAATTTGCAGGCGTTTGATTCCGTGAGAAGCTGGGGAAGAATTTCCTCCCTTGAGCCCTCTGCGGTTATCTCTCCGCCTGAAACAACAACAAGCTTGTCCGCAATTTCAAGTATTCTTTCCTGATGTGAAATTATAACAACTGCGCCGTGCTTAGCGTCTCTTATATTCTCAAAAACCGAAATGAGGTTATTAAAGCTCCACAAATCTATGCCTGCTTCAGGCTCGTCGAAAAGTGAAAAATCAACTCCCCTTGCCATAAGCATTGCAATTTCTATTCTTTTAAGTTCGCCGCCAGAAAGGCTTGCGTTGATTTCTCTGTTAATATAATTTGCAGCGCACAGACCAACCTCTGAAAGATAGCCGCAAAGTCCCTGATACGGGGTGTCCTTTTTGATTGCGAGCATAAGAAGGTCGCGCACGGTAAGACCCTTAAATCTTACAGGCTGCTGAAACGCAAAACCGAGACCGAGATTTGCCCTTTCGTTGATTTCAAGATTTGTAATATCCTGACCCTTGTATATAATCTGACCCGATGTGGGCTTTTCAATGCCCATAATGATTTTGGCAAGCGTTGATTTTCCGCCGCCGTTGGGGCCTGTGATTACAACAAAGCTGTCCTTATCTATCGTTAAATTAATGTTTTTAAGAATTTCCTTGTCTGTGTTGTTCGCCTCATCGTGAACGCTGAAGCATATATTTTTAAGTTCAAGCATACTGTTTCCTCCCTGTTACTTCTGCTTAATGCAGGGTGCTGTATATTCCCCGTCGTTTGAACAGTTGAATGAATACGACGGCATAAAATTCTTTGCGTTTTTTATAAATTCGATTATCGTTTTCTTTTCCTCAATACTGAGCGAACAGAGATATTTTCTCATCTGCTCTGAGGCGGCTTTTGTTTCCTCGTCTCCCTGTGCACGCACGGTTTTTCCCAGGGGTGTGAGCCTGAAATATTTTTCCTTTTTATTATGGGGACTTTTATATTTTTCTATAAGCCCTTTTTCAAGCAGCTTTATACTCATCTGCGTTACTGCGCTTTTTGTTACGCCCGATTTTGCGGAAAGCTCGCTCACATTGAGTTCGGGATAATCGTCTATAAGCTGTAAAAGATTAAGCTCGGAGCGGTAGAGCACAAGACCGCCGTCAAATTCCCTTGGAATTTTCTGCCCTGCTGATATTTCGCCAAGCATATCAAAAAACTGCCTTGATATTTCGCACTGCATAAACGCCCCTCCTTATATCTTTGCCATATTATACCTTGAAATACATACGCAGTCAAGTATTGTTTAGCAGCTTAACAAAAATTAGGATTGCCTAACCTATCATTTGTAGACAAAGCTTGTGCTTTTGTCTTGATTTTGCACAGTTTTTTTCAAAAAATAAAAAGAAAAAGTTTGTAAAATTCGACGGCAAAAAAATTCTTATGTCAAAAATTTCAATGTGATAGAATAAACCGTATTTGAATAACAGGCTAAAACTAACAAAAAGGAGAATGAATTATGCCGAAAACAAAATTTCAGAATATAGTATTCACAATCATTATGGCGGTTATTATGGTTTACGGAATGATAGTTTGCATTATGTGCCCCACAATGAGCCTTATTGCAACTTTACTTTTCAAAGCGCCGAGCCTCGGCGCATGGGTGCAGACATTCGGTATGAATATGCCCATGGCGCTCATATGGCAGCTTCTTTTCTGCGGACCTCTTGTAAGACTTATATTCAGAACTCTTTTTCACAAACAGCTTAAGAAAGAAAAAGAAATGCAGGCAGAAACAATAAACAAATAATTTTCCCACTTAAATAGGAAAAGACGATGTAAGGGCAAATCGCCCAAGCATCGTCTTTTCGTTTTATATTTTCAAATTATATTTGCAATAAACAGCCACGCCGCACTGAAAGACACCGCCGCGGCAAAAACGGACACGCCCAGCACTCTAATTTTATTTTGCATCGGCTGAGCCCCCGCTTTGAGTATTCTCTTTAGGCAGTCTTACTGTTGCTTTGAACAAATCTCCGTCTATCGCTATAACAAGCTTGCCGCCGTTGAGCGAGCAAAGTTCTTTGGCGATTGAAAGACCGAGACCGTTGCCCTCTTCACTTCTTGATTTATCTCCCCTTACGAAACGCTGGGTGAGTTCCTCGGCGGAAATATTGAGCGGCTCTTTTGAAATGTTCTTTATCTCAAAGCAGCCGAAATCACCGTCATCGTAAAGTCTCGCATAAATTCTTGAGCCGGGGGCTGAGTACTTGCGGGCGTTTGAAAGCAGATTTTCAAACACACGGTAAATCTTTGTTCCGTCTGCAAAAACAATGTGCTTGCCCACAGATTCATCAAAAACTATCTGAAGATGATTTTTCTCTATATCAGATGTCTCTTCAACTATTGCCTGCGCGGCAAGTTCGTTTAGATTAATTTTTGTTTTATTGAGAGTTACATTTCCCGTTGACACCTTTGAGGCCTCAATCAAATCTTCAATAAGCCTTTTCAGTCTGTTTGCCTTTTCGGCAATTACGGACATATATTTCTGCGCCGTTTCGTCCTGTATATCACAGCCCGAGAGAAGGTCGATATAATTGATAACTGAGGTAAGCGGGGTTTTTAAATCATGAGAAACATTTGTAATAAGCTCGGTTTTCGTATGCTCGTCCTTAACCGCCTTTATAACGGCATTCTGAAGCTCGGTGTTTTTATCGTCAAGCGCCTTTGCCAGAACGGCGAGACACTCGGGCATTTTGGCAATATCCGCCTCAATCGGCTCGTTTTTAGCAGATTTGTCTATCAACATATCAAGCGTTCTCATAAATTCAAACGCACGCTTTACGCAGTAAGCGTCCGCCGCAATAAGTGCTATTACAAGGAAGAATGAAATCCAGCCTGCTCCCACCACAATAAAGGCAATCACAAGCGCTGTTACAAGAATATTCATAAGCGCAAAGAGCGCTACCGCCGCAACAGACCTTTTATCAAGCCTTTCGGGAGCAAAAGAAAGCAGGTTAAAATACGCCTTTGTTTTCTTAGCCGATTTAGAAACTGCGCCGAAGATTTTTCTTATAACCTTAATAATAAAGCGGAAAATGCGGCATATAAGCATTCCTCTGAAAACACCGATTTTAGCTTTTATGCCTCTTGAAATGGAGCACGCAAAGTTCAATATAACGAGATATGCGCCTGCTCCCGCGGCGAGAAGAGCTGTTTTATACCAATACGAATTGCAGTAATAATTTATCTCCTGTATATCTCCTGAACCGCTGAAAACATCATAACATTCAATATGAAACGCACCGACAAGTGCTGCCACTATAAGCCCAACAGCACCGCCCATAAGAACGAAATGTAAATCTGCAGGAATTTTATCAAAGCCTGATGCTTTAACCTCTCCGTTTTGAAGATTGCCTGCAAGCCTTACAGAGCAAACTGCAAGAATGAGAATTATGATGAAACTTACTATGCAAATCATAATCGCCCTGTTTACATCTATATTAGAAGCATAAACGCTGACATCATATATATCTTTGTAAACATCATCTTCTGAAAACGAATCATTTACAGCAAGATAAAGAGTAACGCTGTTAAAGGAATCTCCGTAGTAATCATTTACAATATAAGCTGCGCCCTGCTCCATATCGCCCGAATAAGTAAACCCTCCGTTTTCGAGCACAAGCGATTGCTGATATATTCCGTTTTGAATATCAAAAATAAAATCCTCAGGCGATGAAACATTTGTTACAACATAGCCGTCATCACTAATAGCGTAATACTTAATATTTTTAAGTCCAAGTCCCGCCGATTCTCCTGCATCGTTTGTGTTTCCGCAGTAAAGATTGTATGCCTGATTGCCGAACTGAGTGGCAAATTCCTGCTTTACAACATCACCGCTCTGTGTATAATCGGCTTCAAAGCGGACTGCGTTTACTCCGTTCTCTTGAAGAACAGGGTCCTGAATTTCGTAATAAAAACTTACTGTTGTGTCGCCCGCATAAGAATAATCAACGCTGTTTTGATTAGCCATTGTTGTTTCATAAACAACGCCGGAATAATCTTCGTTATAATCCACAGTCTCATCTTCGCTGTTTTCATTCTCAATTTGCTCTTTTATTTTAAGATAATACAGAAAAGCGCCATCAACAGTTTTCGCCTTTGCCTCGTCATACGCCACCTGATTTTCATTGTGAATAACATCCTCAATGATTTTGTCTACATTCTGAGAAAATGTTGATTTAAAGGCATTGCTATAATAGACATTAGGCTTTGTATCAGTCAAAACGCCCTGAAAATCATAAACGCAGGCATAGCGCATAACGGAAAAAATATTCAGCACTATAACGCCTGCAAGCACCGCTGCCGCGGCGGCGCATAAAAACTTATTGAAACTGCTGTATTTAAATCTTGTCAACCTTGTATCCAAGTCCGTACACCACCTTAATATATTTCGGGTCTTTAGGATTTATCTCTATTTTTTCCCTAATGTTTTTGATGTGCACAGTAACGGTTTTTTCCGCTCCGAAAGAAGGCTCATTCCACACAGCTTCATAAATTTGGCTTGAAGACAGCACTCTGCCCATATTTTTACACAGATATTCAAGAATCATATATTCCCTTGCGGTAAGTTTAACAGGCTCGCCGTCAACAGACACGGTTTTTGCGTCAGTATCAACAACAAGGCCGCCCGTTACAATCTCGCTCTGCTTTTGAACGAAGCCCGAAAAGGTTATATATCTGCGTATCTGCGATTTAACCCTTGCCACAAGTTCAAGCGGGTTAAAAGGCTTTGTAACATAATCGTCCGCACCGAAACCAAGCCCCGCAATTTTATCCGTATCCTCTGATTTTGCGGAAAGCATTATAATGGGAAAACTTTTTTTGTTTTCCCTGATTTTCAGCGTGGTCTGAAGTCCGTCAAGCCCCGGCATCATAATATCAAGCACCATACAGTGAATCTCATTTTTCTCAATGAGTTCAAGCGCCTCTATGCCGTTTTCGGCTTTCAGAACATTAAAGCCCTGCGCTTTCAGATATATTTCTATTGAATCCAATATAGCGGTATCATCGTCGCAAACTAAAACCGTCTCCATATTTTCACCTCTTTAGTAAAATCAAAAACATTGTATTAAGATAAATCCCTTTCCCTCAATACCAATTAAACAAAATCATAATAAAAGGCGGGTAAGGAAAATATTAAGAACTGATTAATTTTATTAATAATCTTTATTTTTTCTTTCGAGCCGTTTTTTGTGTTTTGCCCTAAAAATCACGATTGCCGAAACCGAAACAATGAAAACTATTGTTTCTGTTGCGGTAAATGAAAGCCACACGCCTGTAAGCTCCAACAAGCTTGAAAGCAAAAATGCGGCAGGGATTATCACAAAAAGCCCTCTCATAAGAGTTATGATATGTGCGGGAAGCGCACGCTCGGCAGATGTGAAAAACATTGATGTAACAATGTTTATGCCTGCAAAAAGCATACCCGTAAAATAAATTTTCAGACCTGTAACGGCTATTGACTGAAGCTGTTCACTGCCCTCGCTGTTGAATGCAAGCGCAATCGGGTCTGCAAAGAAATAGACCACGGGATAAATTACAACAAACAGCAAAACAGCACAGCAAATGGCGTATTTAAACAACTTAAGCTCTGCGGCAAAATCTTTTCTGCCGTGCGCCATACTTACAAGCGGCTGCATACCCTGTGCAATACCCGTAAAAACAGCGATTACAACTATTGAAATGTTTGAAACAATTCCGTAAGCCGCAACGCCTATGTTACCCGAAATGCGCAGAATTATAATATTGAAAACAAGAATAACTATACCCGATGACAGTTCTGTTACGAGCGACGGAAAACCGAGGGCACAGCATTTTGCAGACAGCTTTAAATCAGGCATCATTTTCGTTAAATGGAAATTATTTTTTCCTTTGATTTTGTGGGCGGACATAATAAACATACTGATAACAGGCGCTACCGCAGTTGCAAGAACAGCGCCCAAAATGCCCATTTTGAACGGAAAAATAAATATATAGTCCAAAACTATATTTGAAAGACTGCCCGTAATCATTCCCACCATTGCAAGGCGGGGGCTCATATCGTTTCTGACAAAGGCAACAAAAATATTATTGAAAATGAATGCAGGCGCAAAAATCATTATTACCTTAATATAGATATTTGCCATATCGTAAACTTCGCCCTGCGCACCGAGCACCTCAGCGAGCCAGCCTGAAAGAAAAATGCCTATAAGCATATATACGGCAGAAAAAACTGCGCCCAAATAAAGTGCATTTGTAAAAATTCTGTTTTTCTCATTTTGGTTTGCACTGCCCGAATTTACGGAATATTTTGCGCCCGAGCCTATTCCGAGCATCAGCCCCGTTCCGTTTATAATGTTGAAAACGGGGATTGATATATTTAGAGCGGCAAGACCGTTTGAGCCCGTACCCCTTGCTATAAAAAATGTATCTGCAAGAACATAGCAAGAAATTGCAACCGTTCCGAGTATATTTGCAAAAGTGTATTTAAAAAATTCTTTAAGATAGCTGTTGTTTTCCATAACCTCTCCGAAGCTTTTTATTATTTTACCATTTATTATGCACTCTTTCGGCAAACACCATTTTGTCCTTAACAGTAATCTCTGTTCCGTCATCAAGAACTGCTTTGCCCGAAATGCGCCCAAATACCTGATGCGGTATCATACACATAATTTTTATATCAAGCGGCGCCTGCCTGTCAATAACGGGCACAAACTCCATTTCAAAACGCCCGTCTGACGATGTAAAGCGCCACGGTTCCATATACTGATATTCTCCGTTTTCAATCGGAATTTCAAAAGTTATATCCTCAAGCTTATGCGCCTTTCCGTTATAGAAAAGCATATTTTCACTCGCCGCCGAGGTGTCGCCGAAACCGTAGCCGATATTAAAGCCGAAGCGGTCGCCACTTTCCAAAATCATCTGACCCGAGCCCCAGTACCAAGTGTTGTCATAAGTCCACACACCCCTGCCCCAGTCAAGCGTTGCGAGCGAGCCGTTATCCTGAGAAAACTCGTATTTTTTACCGTTAAATTCAAAGAAACCCTCTGCTGTCATACAGTTGATTTTCTGATTATAATAAAAATGCCTGTCCTTTTTAAACGGCGTGGCAATAACCATACTTTCGGGTGGGATGTCGCTGAGCCTTATATCAAAAATAAGGGCGTGTTTTGAATTGCAGTAGTTGTCATACGAACCCCAAAGCCTGCGCTCGCCGTTTTTGTTTTCAAAATTCATCTGCGCCGTGCCTACCGTTGCAGAAATATCTCCGTTTTCGCTTGTGGAGGGCAGATTAAGTTTGCCGAGCGGCAAAAAGCCTATTTCAGAATCGTTCATCTGCAGGGGCTCTTTACCGAATTCAAGCACGGACACAGAAAGACAGCTCACATACCCTGCGTCCGAAATTGTAAGGCAAAGACCAAAATCATCATTGCCGATATAATAATAGTCCCATTCCTTTATGCGGATTTTGGGCGCTTTTATATCTTTTCTGTCATACTTCCAAAACAGGCGTTTCGCAAATCCCGCCTCGGCGATGTTGCCGTTTTCGTCAAGAAGCCTTTGCGCTTTTGTAATCTCGTGCTGCATAAAATTACCACTCTCCTAATAATATTATAAATAGGTATTAATAACTGAATACTCCTTTATAAGTTCATCAAGCTTAACCCTTGCGTTTGCAGGGCTGGGCGAGGGCAGGCAAATCGCCTCCCTGCCGTATTTTTCGCTGTTAAAACGGCAATAATATTTGCAAGCCGTTTTCCCTGTTGTGAATACAGCTTTTATATCAGCCGTGTCAAAAATCATAGTCAAATCATTCGGCACGGCATTTCTTATACTGCTGTCAGACGAACCTGCAATATCGCACTGCGCAATAACATCCCACAGGGCAATACCCTTTTCAAGCAGAAATGCCTTTTTGCCCTCATTAGTGCAGGGCAAATCACAGCCGAGCGCACCTGTAAGCGCGCGCCAAAATCTGTTTTGCTCGTTGCCGTAATAAAAATTGCACTCTCTCGATTTTACGGACGGCATTGTGCCTAAAATGAGCACTTTGCTGTTTTCATTATAAACAGGTTCAATAGTGTGAATAATATGTTTAATCTCCATAATCCGATATTATCATAAAATATTAAAAAATAAAAGAAAATAAATAAAAAAAAGATATTGACAACGCTATAATTATCTGCTATTATATTAAAGCGTTAAGACATTCCTCTTTAGCTCAGTCGGTAGAGCACTCGGCTGTTAACCGAGTTGTCGTTGGTTCGAGTCCAACAAGGGGAGCCACAAAGAACAGTACTTCGGTACTGTTCTTTTTTTATTTCTTTTCAAATTGTTTTTGCCGAGCAACCAACGGCAACGAGGTTTCAGCCGACGGCTGTTAACTGATTCGTTTGCGACCGCTGCCTGCGGCAGATTGAGGGAGCAATAAGAATTTGCAGCGGTCAACAGATGATAAGGCGATTTATCGCCTTATCAGATGTTGGGCACCGCAATCCGAGGTTGTCACCGCTCCAGTCCAACAAGGGGAGCCATAAAGAACAGTACTTCGGTACTGTTCTTTTTTTGTTTTACTGAATACCTATTCTGCCAATTTTATTTATTAATTCCCAAAGTTCTTGATATTTATGACTTTATACGATAAGTTAAAATAAAAGGTGGTAGTTAATATGGAAATAAAAGCAAGCGGAAAGCTTAGTTATGACGGAATTAAATATTTGACTTATACTTATTTATTTAACAAGCTGAATCCCAAAGTCGGAACGGCGATATTTCTAACTTTTTTCATAATCATATTTGCATTTTGCATTGTGTATTCTTTGCTGTTTGATATTTATTATTTACCCATAGCCTTTAATTGGGGGTTAATTATATTAATCTTTTGTTTTTTAGGTTTCTTTTTTCCGAAATTTCAATATAAATCATTATCAAAAATGCAAAATCTTGTAAATGAATATGTTTTTTGCGATGACAAAATATATGTCAGTGCAGAAAACGAAGTATACAAAGAAAACACTGAAATCAAATATGAACTGATTGAAAAAACAATAGAAACAAAGAAATATATTTTTATATATCAGACCATGTCACAGGCTCTTATAGTTGACAAACATACAATAACCAACGGCACTGTTGACGATTTAAGGCGAAAACTGATTTTTTATGTAGGTGAAAAATATCGTATTTATAATTACTAATGTTTTTATATAAGGAAAGTCGGTGTAACTATTGAAAGTTGTTAAAAAAATCTTTTTGAGCATCGCACTAATATTTGTTATAATATTGGCCATATTATTCAGCTTAATATTTATTTCAAGCAATCAATATTATCCGTCGCCTATCGAATGTATTGAACAACGAAATCCGCAAGCAGAATTAAAAATTGATTCCGTACTATTCAAATATGAAAATGATAACCAAGGATTTTATATAATGCAGACAAAATCCGGACACTTTTACAGAATCTTGTTTCGAATTCGTGATTACAATGGGCAAAAGTTTTATAACTTCAGGAAATCATATTTGTCTGGCGGTGTTGATAATT
Source organism: uncultured Oscillospiraceae bacterium (assembly GCA_900540305.1). GTDB lineage: Bacteria > Bacillota > Clostridia > Oscillospirales > Acutalibacteraceae > Eubacterium_R. The sequence continues at coordinate 38,741 of UQFL01000008.1, forward strand.
TAGTTAACTGGTATGATATGGGGGGATTTTGAATACTTTATTGCAGATGATGAAGAATCTATTCCTGAACATTCAGAAGGAAAAGCGCCTACGGCAAAAGCGACAATATCTTACAAAGTACCTAATCAAGACGAAAAAGGTGAAAATGTTATTTATCTTATTGACACTTCAATAGAATAGAACCGAAGTACATCACCTCATATATAAACGGAAAATATACATGAAAAAGAAAAATTATATATTCTATGAATACAGCTTTTGCAGTCGCAAACATAAATTTTTATATTATTTAGGAGGATTAGCCAGCAATTCACACTTTGTGTTATTTCTCCTACTTCCGTGCACACTGCTTGCCTGCCGTATTGCTGATGAATTAATAGGAAAATATTTAAATAATTTCAATATATATACTTGTTCCGATTGTGTGTTTAGCTGCAATTTTCATATTAGATACCGCCTTTCTTTTTTCAAAAGATAAAGGTGTGTATTTGTTTGATGACGGAACTGTTTTGATAAAAAACAGATGCACTTATAATTTTCAGCATTATGATACTCATACTCGCTACAAATTTGAAGTAAGAGATATTTTATCTGTTGATTTATTGAATAAAAAAAGCTCATTTGGTACGCATTACAGTCAAATGCCTATACCAAAATATGAGGATTATATTTCACTTAGAGTTGAACTAAAAGGAAGTTTTGCATTTATACTTGAAGACAACGAAGCTTTTGTAAATGAGCTCTAAAAAAGAAACAACAAAATCAAGACAACGGCAAACACAGAAGATGATTAAAACACTTTCTGCTTTAATTCAATTAGGATTATATTCAAAAAAAGACCTGAAAGAGAAATTCTTTCAGGTCTTTTGTTATTTTATCATAATTCAAATGCAGAAATCACATCGCTGCCCGCTTTAACAAGCGCAACAAAATCTTCAATGCCGACATTGATTTCGTGCCAGCCTTTGGTGTATTTTGTTTTGTCCTTAGTCAAAATCCATTCGCCGTCGGGAACATAAAAGCGTTTTGTTTTCTGCCCCTGATTTACAACGGGTGCAAAAATAATCTCTGCGCCGAACATATACTGCTCATCAAGAGTATAGCAAACCTCATCATCGGGATATTCAAAAAACATGGGGCGCAGAATGGGGTGACCCGTTTCGCTCGCCTCGTCCATATAACGCTTAATATACGGTCTTAAATTCTCACGCAGGAAAACAAGTTTTTTGAGTATTTCAAAATTCTCCTCGCCGAATGACCAAAGTTCGTTGGGGTCTCCGCTCGGCTCTTTAAGGTCACTTCTTTCGCCGTGGCGAATTCGGCTTCCGTGAAGTCTGAGGACGGGCGAGAACACGCCGAACTGAAACCACCTTACGATAAGCTCTTTAAAATAATCGCTTGTTATATCGCCGTCATAAAAACCGCCTACATCGGTATTCCACCACGGAATACCGCACACGGACATATTGATTGCGCCGTGCACTTGACATTTCAGACTTTCAAAGGTGGACTCAATATCGCCCGACCACACAAGCGAGCCGAACTTCTGACTGCCGAGATATGCGCACCTTGTGAGCGTGATTATATCCTCTTTGCCCATTTCTTTATAGCCGTCATACAGCATTTTGGAATAATAATAAGGATACAAAAGAGCAACAACATCGCCCCTGCCCTTGCTGAAAATCAGATTGTCAAACTGCTCGGGGTGAATCTCAGGCTCTGCCTCGTCAAGCCACAGGCTGTCTACGCCGTTGTCGATATAATTTTGTTTAAGCTTTTGCCAAACGAACTTTCTTGTTTCCTCGTTGGTGGCGTCAATCTCTGCCTGCCAGCCGTAAAACTCAAACACCCTGTCCGAACCTCTTGTTGTTCTGATGAGCATATTTCTGTTTTTCATAGTGCCGTAATTTTCGCTGTGCTCATTAATTGTGGGCCAAACGGAAACAACAAGCTTTGTGCCCATATCGTGAAGTTCATCGCTCATCGCCTTAACATCGTGCCAATATTTGGGGTCAAATTTATAATCGCCCTGCTCCGTCCAGTGGAAATAATCGGCAACGATTGCAGAAACGGGGATATTTTCTTTTTTATATCTTCTTGCAACTTCGAGGAGTTTTTCCTGCGTTTCATATCTGAGCCTGCTCTGCCAGAAACCCGTTGCCCAGTAAGGCATTTCGGGAGCGTGGCCCGTAAGTTCTGCAAGCGTTTCGCTGACCTCAGCAGGAGTTCCGCCGATAACAACATAGTCAACAAAACGGCACGCCGTGCTGTTCCACCTTGTGCGGTTGTTTGAAAGCTCAACAGAGCCGATTGACGGATTATTCCACAAAAAGCCGTAGCCGAGAGAAGAATAAACAAACGGCATAGCGCAGTTTGCATTTGTGTTTATTATATCAAACGAACAGCCTTTTAAATCAAAGGGATTATTCATACTGTGACCCATACCGAAAAAGTGTTCGCCCTCATTTGCTTTAAAAGTGACCCTGCTTTTCCACGCGCCGTTTGCAAGATTTAAATAATTTCTGAAACCACCGTGGAAAGTGAGTTCAGGAAGTTCCTCAAGAATTTTAACGCCGTTTTTATAAAAAGAAACACAGCCGTTGTTTCTCAGTTCAGCGGTAAGACTGCCCTGAGTTAATTTTACACGGTTATCAAGTTCCTCGATAACGCAATCGGCTTTCTGCGGCATAAGCGTATAGTTTTCGTCTATAACCTGGCAATCGGGAAAGCCCTGAAATCTTATTGCGTTTTTACCGCAGGGAGTTATTCTTACAAGTTCCGAAAATTTTGAAAACAAAATTTCGTTATTATTAATTTTTATATTGTCCATAGGTATTAAACCTTTCTTCATTCTTTTATTCAATTATATCATCACCCTGCCGTATTACAATTGACATCTAAAGCGAAATTGTATGAATTTTCAACCGTTTTACGGCTGCAAATCCTTCCGCAACCGTCAGTTGCGGCGGTTGTAAATCAAAGTTTATTGTTAAAAGGGCATAATTTTATTAGAATTACGGCAAACAGCAAAACAGAAAGGTAATAATTATGGAAAATATACTTATTAATAAAACATATTTCAAAAAGCTTCCGCTTGACAATGCGGCAAAAATTTACCCTGCGGCGATGACAAAAAAATGGAACGCCGTTTTTGGTCTGTCTGCAAAACTTTATGATGAGGTTAGTGTAAATCATCTTAAAAAAGCCGTGTGCCAGCTTGCAGAGAGATTTCCGTCAATGTATGTTAAACTTAAAAGCGGAGCGTTTTGGGATTATTTTGAAACGGCTCAAAACTGCGATATAGTGTATAAGGACAAAGGCGTAATCTGCAAGCCGATAAATGTTAAAAACAGCGACAAACCGCTTTTCAGAATTTTATATTCGCAGTATGAAATAAGGGCGGAATTTTTTCACAGCGTAACGGACGGCACGGGAGCATTTGAATATTTCAAGGCTCTGCTTTTGAGATATTACGAGCTTAAAGACGAAACCCTTGCGCCCGAGTGCTTAATAAAGAGAACTTCTCAGCAGGTGAAAGAAAGCGAAATTGAGGACTCTTTTCAAAACATCTATAAACGAGGAGCAGGACTTTCAAGAAAGGACACAAACGCCTTTCAGATTAAATTAAAGGACGATAAAAACGGTCTTCATTGGAACAGATATTTTTACTCAGCAGACGAAGTAAAGCGTGCTGCAAAAGAGAAATATTCCTGCACGGTAACGCAGTTTATTGCAACGGCATACGCCCTTGCCCTTTTGTCGAAATATGACAGAAAAAGCAAAAAGCCCGTCAAGCTTTCTATCCCCGTTAATCTAAGACCGTATTTCAATTCAGGCACAGTTCGCAATTTTTCATCATATATCACGGTGAATGTTACACCCGAAACAGAATACACTTTTGATGCGGTGCTTGAGCTTATCAAAAAGGCGATGGCTGAGAAAATAAACAAGGACTATTTTTTCAGAGCCATAAGTAAAAATATTGCGGATGAAAAAATGCTGATTTCAAAATTTTCACCGAATTTTGCAAAGAAAATAGTTATGAAAAGAGCGTTTCGCTCACTCGGCGAAAAGAAATTTACTTCCACCGTTACAAGCATTGGCAATATTAAAATGCCGCCTTTCTTGGAGGACAGAATAGAGAGCATTTCAGTTGCCCTCGGCAAAACTTATATAAACAAAATAAACTGCACCGTGGTAGGCTTTAAGGGCAAAATATGCGTTGGCATATCCTGTGCCGCAGACGATATGAGCATACAAAACGAATTTGAAAAAATAATGAAAAAACAGCTTTGCACTATTTAATAACAAACAGCAAAAAAACAGGGAGCCGAAAAGCTCCCTGTTTTCTTTTAAACTCTTATTTTGATTTTACGCAAGCTGCAAGCCAGTAGTAAATGGGAATAAAAAGGAAAAGAATCCATGAATTCCACAAGCCGAAGCACAGGCCCAAAATCAAAAATGCGATAAGCATTATTTCGGGGAAAGGCAAAAGCAAGGCGAGCGCCTTTTTGTTCTGCGCTTTAAGAGCAATTGCAATTCTGTAATAAACTGGTATGGTTAAAAACATAATCCAAAGCGGATGCCACATTTTTGTTACAAAAGAAAGCGCTATATAGATAATAATCAGCAAAACGGGAAACGGAAACTTAAACATGGCACGGGCGGCATTTGGATAAAGCCCGAAATCGTTTGCCTTGGAGAGCAAAGATTTAAGTTTTGAGCCGTAATCCTTTTTATTTTTACTTGTGCTTATCTTAACAACATCCTTTGATGTATCAAGAAGTTCATCAAGAGAAAGACCGTAAACCTGAGCGAGCGCAATAAGATTATCAGTATCGGGCGAAGCCTCTGCACGCTCCCATTTTGAAATGGACTGCCTGCTTACTCCGAGCTTTTCGGCAAGCACATCCTGGCTGTATCCGTTCATTTTTCTCAACTGCTGAAGTCTGTTTGCAGTAAGCAAATTCATATTTTACCCTCCGAATCAAATTTATTTTAACAACACGAGTTTTCCAAAATCTTCTATATTAAAATAATATCATATTCGGCTTTTCATTACAATAAAACATCGGGTGAGTTAATAATAAATTAACCGTTTACTTTTACCTTGAAAACAATTTTTCTGACATTTACATCCTTGTCTGCACTCAGACCTGGCAAATGTGCGTCCTCGGGCATAAGCATAAGAAATGTGCCTTTAGTAAGAGTAAAGTCCATCATAACATCGCCCTCGTAAAAAGCAATGTCGCCGCCTTTTGAATACTCCTCTTTTACAAGAGTTACCTTATCAAGCTTTGCCCATCTGATTTTTTCAATACCGCTTTCAATATACTGCAAATCAATATATTTTCTGTGCGCCTCAAACATCATTTCGGGCGTCTGCTGTTTTGTTCTGTAAGACTGCACCATTGCAAAAACATTGTCGCCGTCTATTTCATAAGTGCCGTCCGGCTTTGGGTCTTTTGCAAATTCTTTTACAAATTCGTCTACCTTATCAAGCCCCTGCGCCTTTTCAAAGTAATTTTCAAGATTTTCTATTTTATCAAAAACCATAATATTTTGCGCTCCCTTTAAGCGTTATCTGCTGTGTTTTGAGCACCGTCTGAAAGCTGTGCTTTTTCCGTTTCTATTGCCGAGGAAACAGCGCCGAAAAGCGATTTTCCGCTGTCCTCAGGGCAGTCGCACGCATAGTGCCATATCATCATTCCGCCAAGACCGTTTTCGATGGCGTACTTTGTTTTTTCCTCAATCAAGGAATATGTATTGAAAGAAAAAGTAAGTCCCGTTTCATCATCCTTATAAAGACCGTTAGCGTCTATATCGTTATAATAGTCTTTGTAGGAATACCAATATCCCTCTTCTGTTGTGGGTCTTGCGTAAAACGGCACGCCAAGGTCAAGCTTAGCCTTGTCATATCCAGCTTCAACAAACTTTTCTATACTGTTCTGAGCAATCTCCATAGTAGCGTGATTTCCGTCATCGTCCCACAAATCGTAGCTCATAATCTCAATTCTGTCCGTTGCCTGCTTAGCCTCGTCAGACTGCTTTATATCCCAGTCGGCAAGCGCCATTCCGATTTCATATTCACTGCCAAGCACATTATCAAGAGAAATAATAAATTTGTCATACGCTTTCCAGTACTTTTTTGAAATAGTAAATTCGTAATCAAAGAATACGCCGTCAAAGCCGTATTTATCAAGCACGGTTTTAATATTGCCCTCAAGCTTTCCGCTTTCAAAAGCGTTGGTGTGGCGCTGTCCCAAATCGTCCATCTGCGCATTCCAATCCTCATCCTGATTCTGCGCTTTGGGGCCGAGAATATTAAGATAAATCTTTTTATCGGGGTAAGCCGAAATTGCCTGTTTGAGATTATTGAGAGAAATCTCAAAATCATCTGACAATACTACATTGCCCTCTTCATCAAAATCAGCCGCACCGAAGAAAATAAAATCGGTAACAGTTTCTATATGAGAAGTATCAAATGTTGATAAGTCTTTACAAGTATCTGATGTAACATAAGCCGTAACTCTGAAATCTTCAATATCTACGGGTGTTGATTCAACCGCCTTGGAACAGGATGAAAACGCCCCTGCCAAAATAGCGATACACAAAACTAACGATAAAGCCCTAAAAAATTTTTTCATAAATTTTTACCTCTCAAAAATGCAAAAACCCTGAAGTACGCATTGCGCTTCAGGGCTTTTTTTCGGGTTATATTCTTGTGTCATCCTCACGATGGATATATGCGTCAAGCAATTTCCAAATCGTTTTCTGCTCTTCCGGTGTGCATGAGATAACCATGTCAATAATATTCTGGTCAATCTCATCCTTCATTGAACCGGACAGAAAATAATCCGCGTTGACATCAAGTATCTGGCAGATCTTGATAAAGCTTTTCATTCTCGGATAGCTGCGGCCAGTTTCAATGTTTGAAATCTGGTGCTCGCTAAGACCGATTTGCTCTGCAAGTTCGCTCTGATTGATGCCTAATTGTTTTCTTCTTTGCATGATGCGCAAGCCTAATATAGCCTGCTTATTAATTTCTCTCATATTAACCCCCCGCATTGATATTATCAAAATCGCTTTTAAAATGGAATATAATTTAATTTGATTTTGTCATTTAATTGATTGTTTTTCAAATGTTCAAATCTTATTAATTTATTTTCATAAAA
>UQFL01000009.1 GCA_900540305.1 uncultured Oscillospiraceae bacterium
ATGTGCAAGTTTTTATGCGTACTTTCCGAGAAATGGAAAGCGTTGTGGAACAGTATAACCGTGACCTTGCCGAGTGGGAATACCAAGTCAGCAGGAAACCGACAGCCCCCGCCAAAGAACAGCACAGACCACCCGAAAAGCAGAGCGTGCTAAAACATCTGCGTGAGATACAGGAACGCAACAAGCAGAAACCTCCGCAAAGACAGCGTAAAAAATCCCTTGATAGAGATAGCCGATAGACATTGAAAAACCGCCGTTATGGTTTTACCCATAGCGGCGGCATACATAATCATTTGCAGCTACAAAATTAACAGTTATATTTTTTTGATTTGTTTAACAAAATATAAATTCCAATCAATACCAAAATAGTGATTCCAAGTATCATATACATCGTTCCGATATTTACTTGACTTCCGAAAAAATAAAGATTGCAATCAAGGGAATCTTTTAGTTTTTCAATAACCTCTGTTGGAATACCTTGATTTTGCATTTCGGCAAGCGCCCCTTGCATTGTATGATTTCGGATAAGTGATGTACCATAAGTCCCCGGCAAAAATGAGATTATTTTTTGCAGCCCTTCTCCAAATGAAGAAATAGGCATATATGCACCACAAATGAAACCATATCCCGCACTGATGATTGTGCCTACCGCTGAAATTTGTCCTTGTGTTGATAAGAAAAAATTAATAATCGAAGATAATGCTGTTCCAAACAAAACAAGGAGTAAAATATCAAGAAACAAAAAGAATATATCTGCGAGCGACATATACCAACCGACAATAGCCACATAAGTAAGACAGATACCCGTTGCAGCAAAGCAAATAATAAGTGTTGAAAGCAAGGTTGCAACATAATAACTCAGCGAAAGTGTAGCTGACTTCACAGGAGATATTCTTAAATCTCTTATCGTACCATTTGCTTTATCTTGCACCATTAAAAAATTAGAACAAAAAGCAACCGTTACACACGAAACAGCAAGAATAGATGAGATAAGTTGACCGCCTACCAGTCCCTCTATTATGCTTTCTGATAGTTTTAATGAATTAGGTAAATTAGATGTAAAACTATCCCGATACACATTCCCAAGAAAAGTCACATAAAGTACAAGCAATATAGCAGGCGTTATCAAAGAGGTAAAGAACATTCCCTTATCTTTGAAAAACAATTTGATATCTCTTTTGATAAGAATGAAAGCCATACTCATTTTTCTGCACCTCCCACCAATGTTTTGCCCGTAACAGCAAGAAAAACATCGTCCATTTTTCCTTTTGTTATTTCGTAATCATTAAACAACTGCGGATTACGAATAATCAATTCAGTTGCAGCCTTTGTATTCGGTACAGAAAGGCGATAACCGTTTCGGATTTGCTCATATTCCACATCAAGTGCTTTAATATCCTTTTCATCTACATCATAAATTGTGATGTAATCCCCAGTATAAATATTTTTTAATTCAAGCGGAGTACCCTCTGCGGATATTTTCCCATCATCAATGATTACAACATAATCAGCTTCCGCAGCTTCTTCCATATAGTGCGTAGTTAAAAATACAGTCATATTTTCATCTTTGCGAAAACTTGATATAACATTCCAAATAAGTCGGCGTGTCTGCGGATCAAGCCCTGTTGTCGGCTCATCAAGAATAAGGATTTTAGGCTTATGAAACAAAGCCCTTGCAATATCAATTCTTCGGCGTTGTCCTCCTGATAATTTACCAACGGTGCGTTTCAATAAGTTTTCAAAATCTAATATTTTCGCCAGTTCCTCAAGTCGTTTCTTAAACTCCATTCCAGTAATGCCATATAAAGCGGCACGACTTTCCAAATTATCATAAACAGAAAGGGCAGAATCCAAGACAGATGATTGAAAAACTACACCCAGTTCACGCTTAATATAGTCCATATCCTTATCTAAATCGTGTTTATCAATAAAAACGCTTCCACTGTCTTTCGACAGTTGTCCACACATAATATTGATTGTAGTTGATTTTCCTGCCCCATTGATACCAAGAAAGGCAAACAACTCTCCTTTTTTCACACGAAAACTCAAATTCTGAACAGCGTTTACACTTCCAAAACTTTTATTAAGATTATTGATTTGAATAATATTGCTCATTCAATTTCCTCCTGTATAATCGGTTTTAATCTCGCATAGAGAGCAATCAATATAATCTTTTCCTGTTCTAATCGAACTCCAAATTAGTAGATGCAGTGCGATACCGTAAATTAAATTCATTATAGCATAATGAATTACCAAAGTCATTATGAAAGAGAACACATCGAATCATAATTGTGGCAGGCAAAGTTTTAATTTTTGACTGCCACAATTTTAATATTCTATATGTTACATTTTTTACTTATAGATAATATCGGCATATACAATTTCTCGTGCTCTTGCCTGTATCTCATTCATTCGACCAACCCACAACATCGAATTTTCCGCTTTGAGTTGTTCGGTCACACCCTCCTTGCCAGCCATTTGCTCGACCAATCGAATCATCATATCTGTTGCCTGTTCGTCAATGTCAGCAAGGTAACTGTTTAATTTGCCGCTTGTGAGCAGTGTGGCGTAAACCACCTTTTGGTGTTCCTGTAAATAGCGTTTATGCCGCTGTCCCCATAAGCCGATAGGCTTGTGTCCTTTTTCGTCTGGTAAAGTAAGGCAAGGAATATAATAATCTCCTTGCAGTTCATACCAAAGACCGTTGCTTTCATCATAAATATACTTGTCCATTAAAAAATCCTCCGTTATAATATATTCGCACATACATCACATTTCCCCGATTGCCACACTTTGTTATATCTTGTTATGAGATTTTTCTGCCCTTGATTTTGCCCTTATGATTGTGCAGAACAAGGGTAACATTGTGTGAAACCATATAAAGAATTAAGGTGTACTGATTGCGATAAATCCTTTGTTTTCAAGGCTTTTGGAGGATTTTATTAAAACCCTATGAGGTGTGATAAACACCTGTAAAATTATGAGTTTCTAATTAGGATTAATATTTTAATATATAATCAGACATTGAATCTGAACTCTACAATATCTCCGTCTTTCATAACATATTCCTTGCCTTCGCTTCTTACAAGACCTTTTTCTCTGCAAGCCGCAACGGAGCCGTTAGAAACAAGGTCGTCAAATGAAACAACCTCTGCTCTGATAAATCCTCTCTCAAAGTCTGAGTGGATTTTACCTGCCGCCTGAGGAGCTTTGGTGCCCTCTTTGATAGTCCATGCTCTTACTTCTTTTTTGCCTGCCGTGAGGAAAGAGATTAAGCCAAGCAGGTGATAGCTCTTTTTGATAAGTCTGTCAAGTCCGCTCTTTTCAAGTCCCAAGTCAGCAAGAAACATTGCCTTTTCGTCCTCATCAAGAGTTGCAATTTCAGCTTCTGTTTCAGCACAGATGGGAAGCGTTTCAGCGCCTTCGACTGCCGCAATTTCTTTAACCTTGTTGTAGTTTTCGTTTTCGTCAATACCGTTTGCAAAATCCTCTTCGCTCATATTGCAGGCGTAGATAACGGGTTTGATTGTGAGAAGTGAAACTTCCTTTAAATATTCTTCTTCATCCTCGGAAATCTCACAGCTTCTTGCTGTTTTTCCGCTTTCCATTTCGCCGCTCAGTCTTTCTAAAAAAGCAACCTCGGGAGCGATTGTCTTGTCGCCCTTCATTGCTTTCTTTCTACTGTCAATTCTTCTTGAAAGAATATCAAGGTCGGAAAGTATAAGTTCAAGATTTATTGTTTCAATATCTCTTTCAGGGTCTATACTGCCGTCAACATGAGTAATGTCATCGTTTTCAAAACAGCGAACAACATGGATAACAGCGTCAACCTCTCTGATGTGGCTTAAAAATTTGTTGCCGAGACCTTCACCCTTTGAAGCGCCTTTAACAAGACCTGCAATATCGACAAATTCTATTGTTGCGGGAGTGAATTTGTCAGGGTCATACATTTCGGCAAGCTTATCAAGTCTTTCATCGGGAACGCTTACCATTCCTACATTTGGCTCTATCGTGCAGAACGGATAGTTGGCGCTCTGCGCACCCGCATTTGTTATAGCATTAAACAGCGTGCTTTTTCCGACATTCGGAAGTCCGACTATACCGAGTTTCATATATTTATCTCCTTGAATCTTTAAAATTTCTCTAAATAGTATATCTCAGTATCAAAGATTTGGCAAGAACAAAATATAGCCTTGACTTTAGTGTTTAAAAATACTAAAATATTCATAATATTTTTTGATTTTGTATTACGGAGGGGATTGTTATGGTATTAAACGGTTCGCAGATTGTTCTTGAGGTTCTCAAGGAGCAGGGTGTAGATACCGTCTTCGGTTATCCCGGCGGAACGATTCTTAATATCTTTGACGAGCTTTATAAATACGGCGATACATTCAATCATATCCTTACCGCTCATGAGCAGGGTGCTTCACATGCGGCAGACGGTTATGCAAGGGCAACGGGCAAGGTCGGTGTTTGCTTTGCAACCTCAGGCCCCGGCTCAACAAACCTTGTAACGGGTATCGCCACAGCATATATGGATTCTATTCCTATGGTTGCAATTACCTGTAATGTCGGCACTTCTATGATAGGCCGAGATTCTTTCCAGGAGGTTGACATTAAGGGTATAACAATGCCTATTACAAAGCACAACTATATGGTTAGAAATGTTGAGGAACTTGCGGATGTTCTCAGAAACGCATTCAGAATTGCAACAAGCGGCAGAAAAGGCCCAGTTCTTGTTGATATTCCGAAAGATATTACATCGGCAAAGTGCGAGTATTATCCTGCTCCTAAACAGCAGCCCGATGAACCGCCTTTCCCGAAAAACGAGTGCATTGAAAGAGCTATAAAGCTTCTTGAGGATTGCAAAAAGCCTTTGATTTATCTTGGCGGCGGCGCAATTTCTGCTGACTGCAGTAAAGAAATCCGTGAATTTGCGGAAAAGCTTGACTGCCCCGTTGTTTCTTCACTTATGGGTCTCGGCGCATTCAATCATGACCATGAGCTTTATGTTGGTCTTATCGGTATGCACGGCAGATTCGAGTCAAATAAGGCTGCTGCACAGTGCGATGTACTCATTACCTGCGGTGCAAGATTCTCAGACAGAGTTGCAGGAAACAGAGTTAAATTCGCTCCCAAGGCAGATGTTTTACATATTGATATTGACCCTGCCGAAATGGATAAAAATGTATTTTCAAACTATCATCTCAGGGGCGACCTTAAAGATGTTCTTCCTATGCTTACAAAAGCAATAAGCAAACACTCTCATACTGAGTGGAAAGAAGAAATAAACAGCTGGAAGCGTCCCTTTGTTCAGACTCAGATTGACGATTATGTTAATCCGCAGAAAGTTATTGAAGCTGTTGATGAAAACACACCCGATGACGCAATTATCGTAACGGATGTAGGTCAGCATCAGCTTTGGGCTGCTCAGTTCTATAAATACAGAGAACCCCGCACACTTCTTACAAGCGGCGGTCTCGGCACAATGGGATATTCAATGGGCGCAGCAATGGGTGCGGCTTTCGGCTGCCCCGATAAAAAAGTTGTTCTCTTTGCAGGCGACGGCGGCTTCCATATGAATCTCAACGAGCTTGCCACAATGGCTTCTTACAACATTCCCGTTGTTATGATTATTATGAATAACAAAGTGCTCGGAATGGTTCGTCAGTGGCAGAAACTCTTCTACGGCAACCGATTTGCCGATACAGACCCGAACAGAAAAACAGATTTCGTTAAGGTTGCAGAGGCATTCGGTGTAAAGGGTATGCATATCAATAAAAACGAGGAGATTGACGCAGTTATTAAAGAGGCAGTTGCCTATAACGGACCTGTTGTAATTGACTGCCGAATTTCTCCCGATTCAAATGTTCTTCCCATGATTCCTCCGGGAGGCTCATCAGACGATATTATCACAACATTTTAAGAGGGGAGAGGTTTAAAGTGACAGAAAAATTAATCTTTTCGGTTCTTGTTGATAACCAGAGCGGTGTACTTCAGCGTGTTGCAAGTCTTTTCAGCCGCAGAGGTTATAACATCAGTTCGCTTACTGTTAGTGAAACAGAGGACCCTGCATTTTCAAGAATGACTGTTGTTTCTGAAACAGAGCAGGATATGGCTCGCCAGATTGAAATGCAGCTTCTCAAACTTGAAATAGTTAAAAAAGTTGAAGTGCTTACAGAGAAAAACTCTGTTTCTTCAGAGCTCTTGCTTATTAAAGTACACGCAAAGGGCATTGAAAAGAAAAATGCGCTTCTTGAAATAAACAGAAAATACGGCGCAAGAATTGTTGATGTTAGCCTTGAAAGCTTTACTATGGAGCTTACAGGCAGACCGGCTACAATAGACCAGTTCATTTCTGATATTTCCGATTTCGGAATTATTGAACTTGCCCGTACAGGCGCAACTTCACTTGAAAGAGGCGCCGACTCCTTCTCAGAGGACCTTTAATTTTACATAAGAAGCAGGTGATTTTTAATGGGTATGACAATGACCCAAAAAATATTGGCGGCTCACGCAGGGCTTGACAGCGTTGTAGCAGGCCAGCTCATTAATGCAAAGCTTGATATGGTACTCGGAAACGATGTAACATCACCCGTTGCAATTAATGAAATGAATAAATTCGGTAAAAACACCGTTTTTGATAAAACAAGAATTTCTCTTGTTATGGACCATTTTACTCCTAACAAGGATATTCAGTCTGCGCAAAACTGCAAGCAGGTTAGAGAGTTTGCAAAGGCACACGATATTCTTCACTACTATGATGTAGGAACAATGGGTATCGAACATGCACTTCTTCCCGAACAGGGTATCGTTACTTGCGGCGACTGCATTATCGGTGCGGACAGCCATACTTGTACATACGGTGCGCTCGGCGCATTTTCAACAGGTGTAGGCTCAACCGATATGGCGGCAGGTATGATAAGCGGTATGGCTTGGTTCAAAGTACCCTCAGCTATCAAGGTTGTAATTACAGGCGAAAAAGCTCCTTATATCTGCGGTAAAGATGTAATTCTCGATATTATCGGCAGAATAGGTGTAGACGGCGCTCTTTACAAGAGCCTTGAATTTACAGGAGACGGCATTAAAAACCTTTCTATGGACGACCGTCTTACAATTTCAAATATGGCTATCGAATGCGGTGCTAAAAACGGCATTTTCCCCGTAGACGATGTTACTCTTGAATATGTAAAGGGCAGATCTCTTCGTGAATATAAGATTTATGAAGCTGATGAAGACGCTGAATACGAAAGCGTTATTACGGTAGACCTCAGCACTCTCAGACCTACTGTTGCTTTTCCGCATCTTCCCGAAAATACAAAGACTATTGACGAAGTTCCCGAAATCAAAATCGACCAGGTTGTTATCGGCTCCTGCACAAACGGCAGAATGGAAGATATGCGTATGGCCGCTTCTATTCTTAAGGACAGAAAAGTTGCAAAGGGCGTTCGCACAATCATTATTCCTGCAACACAGCAGATTTATCTTGACTGCATTAAAGAGGGCCTTGCTGAAATATTCATCAAAGCAGGCGCAATCGTTTCTACTCCCACCTGCGGTCCCTGCCTCGGCGGTCATATGGGCATTCTCGCTAAAGGTGAGAGAGCTGTTTCAACTTCAAACAGAAACTTTGTAGGCAGAATGGGTCATACAGAGTCTGAAATATACCTTGCTTCTCCTGCTGTTGCGGCTGCTTCAGCAGTAAAGGGCTGCATTGCAGACCCTGCAAAGATTTAAGGAGGGTTTGTTATGAATAAAGCAAAAGGTACTGTTCATAAATTCGGTGATAATGTTGATACCGATGTAATCATTCCCGCAAGATACCTCAATAAGAGTGACGACGCTTGGCTTGCTTCTCACTGTATGGAGGATATTGATAAGGATTTTGTAAATAAAGTTAAGCCGGGCGATATTATGGTTGCTGAGGCTAACTTCGGTTGCGGTTCATCAAGAGAGCACGCTCCCATTGCCATTAAGGCAAGCGGAATTTCCTGCGTTATCGCATCAACCTTTGCCCGTATTTTTTACAGAAATGCAATCAATATCGGTCTTGCTATTCTTGAATGCGACGAAGCCGCTAAAGATATTAAAGACGGCGATGAGGTTGAAGTTGATTTTGACACGGGAATTATAACAAACTGCACAACGGGAAAAACCTATACAGCACAGCCGTTTCCCGAATTTATTCAGAATATTATCGCTAAAGGCGGTCTTCTCAACTCAATCGGCTGATAGAGGTATTTTTTAAATTATGAAACTTATTATTGATGATGAATTACTGCAAAAATGCGGCTCGGGTTCTTCCGAATATTGGTTTTCATATAACGATTATACTGTGAAAAATCTTTCGGAAATAATGTCGCTCGATAAACCCGATGACATCGGTCAAACCGCATATTTTGTATCTCTCGGGCTGATTCCTTTTCTTTCAGTCGGCAACGAGGAGGTTATGAGGGCTTTTGTTCAGTATAAAGGCTCGCAAAAATTGAATACAGTTCTTCAAAGAGTACATTCGGATGAGTTTATTGAAACATTCTGGAAATATTTTAATGCTTATCCTGAACTCAAAGAGGGGCTTAACGAATTTGCCGATAAATTCATAACCCAAAAGGTTTGTGAGTGGTGCAACGAAAATAATGTTGACTACGAAGTGAAAGTTTCAGGCATAGATAATTAATTAAAAGCCGTATGTGTTTTAAGACGCATACGGCTTTTTTGCGTTTTCTTTATGTTTGCATAAATATATATATTATGTTATACTTAAAAAGTATAAAATTATTTAAGTTTTGCGCGGAGGCAGCTATTGTGTTAAACGGCGAAAAAGCAAAATCAATAAAAGAAATTTTGTCTGAAAACGGCATTTATACAGGGCTGACAAGCGGTAATTCTATGGAGCCGCTTATACATCATCAAAAGGATACAATTATCGTTGTTAAGCCTAAGGGTCGCCTTGAAAAATACGATATACCCGTTTATGTGACAAAGTCAGGAAAATATATAATGCACAGGGTGGTAAAGGTCTGTGACGACCATTATATAATCATAGGCGATAACCGCCTTAATAAAGAATATGTTACTGATGATATGGTAATCGGAAAGCTCAAAGGCTTTTATAAAAACGGAAAGAAATATATTGACCTCGAAACGAATAAAGCTTATAAAATTTATTCAAGAGTTTGGGTTGCACTCTATCCGTTAAGACCTATTTATCAATTTGTAAAAAGAGTATTGAATAAAATAAAAAGATGCTTGAAACGGGGTAGTGATTCTTGAGCGAAACAGGGTCAAAAAGAAAAATAAAAAAATCCGATATTGATGCTATAAAGTGGATGCTCAGAGTTGGAAAAAAGCAAAAAGGAAAACTTGCGGTTATAATTTTTGCCAATGTATTTTGGGCAAGTCTTTCTGTTGTCTTTGCCAACTTTTCAAAAAATATTATAGACGGCGCAGTAGAATATCAGGATTACAAATATGTTATAAAATACGCCGTTGCTCTTTTCGGTATCATAATGCTTCAGCTTGCATTGAAACTTGTCAGTCTCAGCGTTTCGGAAAGATGCAAGGGCAGGCTTGATATGACTTATAAGCAGTACATACTCGAGCAGATGATGAATAAGGATTATGCAAAGCTTACTAAAATTCATTCAGGCGAGCTTCAAAACAGGATTTTCAATGATGTCACGGTTGTAACAGACGGCGTGACAACCATTTTGCCTGATTGTATGTTTTATCTTGTAAAACTGCTTTGCGCTATGGTTTATCTTGTAATTCTTGATAAGATATTTGCTCTTGCTTTTTTTGCAGGCGGATTATTTGTGTTTATCTGCCTCAGAGTGTTCAGAGGGCCGCTCAAAAAGCTTCATAAAAGAGTGCAGGAAACTGAGGGTAAAACACGCTCTTTCTTCCAGGAATCTATTTTGAATCTTCTTGTTGTAAAGTCTTTTGTTGTTGAGGATAAAATTTCTAAAGAGGCAAATGAACTTCAGGAGGATAATTATAAAGCGAGAATGAAACGCCGCTTTATGCATATCGCTTCAACCGCAGGCGTTTCAACAGTATTTAATCTCGGCTATGTGTTTGCTCTCACTTTCGGAGCGTTGAGGCTTCTCGGAATCGGCGGCACAATGACTTACGGTACTGTTACTGCAATGCTTCAGCTTGTAAATCAGGTGCAGGGGCCTTTTGCAAATCTTTCGTCAATTTTGCCTAAGTATTATTCAATGATAGCTTCAGCTGAAAGACTTATGGAAATTGAGCGTATAGACAATGAGCCTGAGGGCAATGAAAAAGACATCGACCCTCAGTCCGCTTATGAAAAACTTAAATACATAGACTTCAATAATATTACTTTTAAATACGACCGTGATGTAGTTCTCAATGATGCGTCTTTGAAAGTGAATAAGGGCGATTTTATTGCCATTATGGGTATTTCGGGAATTGGCAAAAGCACTCTTTTAAAACTTTTGCTCGGCGTTTTCAAGGTTCAGAGCGGTGAAATTAATCTCAACTTTGAAAATGAAGTCTTGCCTGCAGATAAGCATACAAGAAGATTGTTTGCATATGTTCCGCAGGGCAATATGCTGCTTTCGGGTACAATCCGTGAAAATCTTACATTTATAAACAGCGATGTAACGGATGATGAAATAAGACAGGCTATTAAGATTTCTTGCGCTGATAAATTTATTGACGAACTTCCGCTCGGTATTGAAACGGTTATCGGTGAAAAGGGTATGGGGCTTTCCGAGGGACAGCTTCAGCGACTTGCAATAGCACGCTCGCTCCTTTCAAAATCGCCCGTTATTCTTCTTGACGAGGCAACTTCGGCGCTTGACGAGGAAACGGAAAGGCAGTTTTTGATAAATCTCAGAAACTTGAAAAATGTAACCTGCATAATCGTAAGCCATAAAAAGGCGGCGCTCGATATATGCAATAAATATGTAAGAATTGAAAACGGTAAGATAATTAGTGAGGAAAATAAAAATGCTGACTGAATATGGTGAAAAATTAGATAAAACCTGCCCTCTCATCGAATATCCGAGACCGCAGTTCGTAAGAAACAGCTTTATAAATCTCAACGGAAAATGGGCTTGCGAGTTTACACGTTCAGACGAGATACCTCAGAATTTTTCCAGGGAAATCATTGTTCCGTTTTCACCCGAAACACCGCTTTCGGGCGTTGGCAGAATGTTGATGCCTGATGAGTATCTCCACTATAAAAAAGAATTTGATATTGCGCCTGATTTTAATAAGGGCAGGGTATTTATCCATTTCGGTGCCGTTGACCAGATTGCAACCGTATATCTCAACGGCGTGAAAATAGGAACCCACTCAGGCGGATATACTCCGTTTTCTTTTGAAATAACTGATTGTATCAAAGAAAAAGGCAATGTGCTCAATGTAGTTGTAAGAGACTTTTCTGACACTGCCGAGTATTCAAGGGGCAAACAGAAAATCAAAAGGGGCGGAATATGGTACAGTCCCCAAAGCGGAATATGGCAGACTGTATGGCTTGAGAGTACCCCTGAAACATATCTCAAAAAAGTTAAGATAACACCCGATTTTGACAGGGAAGAGGTTCGCTTTGATTTTTGCGGTCAGGACGGCGTTCAAACTTCTGTTTATGACGGCGATAATCTTATAGCCGAAACAACCGAGTGTATTGTAAAGCTTCCCGATTTTAAGGCGTGGTCGCCTGAAAATCCGTTTTTGTATAAGGTTGTTTTCACCTGCGGTAAAGACAGGGTAAGATCATACTTTGGCATGAGAAAGTTTTCAGTCGGAACTGATAAAAACGGCATAAAAAGGCTTTTCCTCAATAATAAACCGTATTTCCATAACGGACTGCTTGACCAAGGCTATTATCCTGACGGCTATCTCACTCCGCCGTCAAATTCAGCGCTTGAAAACGATGTTAAAACAGTTAAATCAATGGGGTTTAATATGCTTCGTAAGCACATTAAAATTGAGCCTCTTTTGTGGTATCACTTTTGTGATGTGAATGGTATAATTGTATGGCAGGATATGGTAAACGGCGGCGGAAAATACGGCCTTGAGGTTTCCGTACTTCCGTTTATCGGCGTGAATCTTGATGATACTAATTATAAGACATTCAAAAGAACAGATAAAAAACAGCGAGAAAGCTATTATAACGAGCTTTCAGAAATGCTTGATACTCTTTATAACTGCCCCTGCATTGCCGTGTGGGTGCCGTTTAACGAGGGATGGGGTCAGTTTGATTCGGCAAAGGCTTATGACTTTATAAAATCTGTCGATTCAACAAGAATTATAGATTCAACATCAGGCTGGCACGACAGAGGGACAACCGATGTCATTTCAAAGCATATTTATTTCACGCCTATAAAAGTTAAGGCTGGCGATAAGCCTTATGTTCTCTCTGAATACGGTGGATATTCGCACCGTGTTGTGGGGCATACTTTCGGCAGTAAGATGTTTGGCTACAAAATATATAAAACCGAAAAAAGCATGACAGCGGCATATGAAAGGCTGTTTAATAATGTTATTATTCCTCAGATTGATACAGGTCTTTCTGCGGCTGTATACACACAGCTTACAGATGTTGAGGATGAGCTTAACGGACTTGTCACATATGACAGAAAGATTGTTAAGATAAATTCTGAGGTTATCAGAAAAATAAACGAAAGGGTTAAAATAAAATGAATCAGTTAGAAATTAAAGACGGCATTAAAGCCACAATCAAAACAAACAGGGGAGATATGGAATTTGTACTTTTCCCCGAGGTTGCTCCCAAGGCAGTTGAAAATTTCGTTACACATTCCAAAAACGGATATTATGACGGACTTATATTCCACAGAGTTATTCAGGACTTTATGATTCAGGGCGGCGACCCGACAGGCACAGGAATGGGCGGCGAATCTGTTTTCGGAAAAAGTTTTGAGGATGAATTCAGCCTTGACGCACGCAATTATTACGGCGCTCTTTCAATGGCAAATGCAGGCCCTAATACAAACGGCAGTCAGTTCTTCATCGTTCAGGCTAAATCCGTTCCTGAAAATCTTCTTTCACAGATGGAAGGCTTAAAGGATAACGGCTTCCCGCAGGAGGTTATTGACAATTATAAGCGTGTCGGCGGTACACCTTGGCTCGATTTTCACCACACCGTTTTCGGTCAGCTTCTCTCAGGCGAAGATGTGCTTGAAAACATTGCAGCCGTTCAGTGCGGCGCAGGCGACAAGCCCGTATATGATGTAGTTATCGAAACAATAGAAATTGCGGAATAATAATCAAAATAAATTTTTAAAGGCGCGCTTTTCGGCGTGCCTTTTTTGACATAAAATTACCGCAGTGTGTTTTATAATTATAACGGTGGTGCGGTTGACGGTAATTTATGTAGATGTTTTATTTGTAGTGAATTTTTTTATCACCTTTCTTCTTTTGCTGATTACACGCAGGCTTGCAAAGGAAGAAACAAAAATGGTAAGGCTTGTTGCGGCTTCTTTTGTCGGCGGCGCGTATTCACTTGTTATTCTTTTTGACAATCTGGCATTCGCAGTTTCGCTTATCGGCAAATTTGCCGCCGCCTGCGTTATCGTTTTATGTGCGTTTAAAATAAGGTCTTTTAAATCATACGCCAAAAATGTGGGCGTTTTCTTTTTCACAAATTTCGTGTTTGTGGGAATTATGGTAGGTCTTTGGATGATTTTTAAGCCCGCAGGAATAGTAATAAACAATTCAACGGTATATTTTGATATATCGGCAAAAGTGCTTGTTTTCTCTGCTCTTGCAGCCTATATCGTGTCGGCAGTTGTAATCAGAATATATAACAGCCGAATCGCAAAAAAAGAGCTTTATGAGCTAACTGTTTTTTACGGCGATAATAAACAAAAATTGTTTGCTTTTTCAGACAGCGGTAATAACCTCAGAGAGCCGTTTTCAGATTATCCCGTTATAGTTGCAGATGAAAAGCTTTTTGACGGGGTTACTTGTAACAGGGTCATTCCTATAACAACGGTTGGGGGAGAAAGTATGCTGTACGCCTTTAAGCCCGATAAAGTTGTAGTCTCAACGGCACGTGGAACGGCACAGCTTGAGCGTGTTTATATAGCGCTCAGTCCTAATGTGAGAAAAGGGGAATATCAGGGTATAATTAATCCTAATGCAATAGATGAGGTGCAATATGCTGCAAAAAATTAAACTGTTCTTTTTAAGACTTTTCAAAAAGGAATGTTATTACATAAACGGCCCCGAAACCCTGCCCGCTCCGCTTACGCAGGAGGAAGAGGAAACTGTGATGGAAGAACTCAAAAACGGTAATGAAGCGCACAGGGAACTGTTAATAACTCATAATCTGCGCCTTGTTGTCTACATAGCAAAGAAGTTTGAGGGCTGTGCAACTTCAACAGAGGACCTTGTTTCAATAGGCACGATAGGTCTTATGAAAGCCGTAAAAACCTTTGACCCGAATAAAAATATAAAACTTGCCACTTACGCTTCAAGGTGTATAGAAAATGAAATTCTTATGCATCTGCGTAAAATCAGTAATGCAAAGCTTGAAATGAGTTTTGACGAACCGCTCAGTATTGACTGGGACGGAAATGAGCTTACGCTTCGTGATGTTTTGGGAAGTGATGCGGATGAAATATCAAACGATATTGAATACAGCGACGAGAAAAAGATGCTTCTCAAAATCATAGCCGAATTGCCCGAAAAAGAGCGTGAACTAATGAAAAAACGCTTTGGAATTTTGGGCGAAACGGAGCATACTCAAAAAGAGCTTGCTGATATGATGGGCATTTCGCAAAGCTATATTTCAAGACTTGAAAAAAAGATACTTGAAAAAATCAAAACTCAGATGATGCGTGAATATGTATAATGGGCGCTTTGCGCCCGTGACTTTATCTGCGCTTATTCCTCAACAACGCTTCTTCTGAACAGAAGACTGATACACCAGATTGCCGCAAGACCGACAAGACTGTAAATTATTCTTGCAAAAACGCTGTCCTGACCGCCTGCAATCCACGCAACAAGGTCAAACTTGAAAAGACCGATAAGACCCCAGTTAAGACCGCCGATGATGTTGAGAATTAAAGCGATTCTGTTTACAATCGTCATTTTATCATCTCCAATAAATAAAGTCGTTAGTATGTTTCCCATACTAACGACTTTTTATTCGTTCATTTTAAATTGTAATCAAATTTTTGTAACTAAAAATTCTGCGTTGCCCCCAACGGTGTATTCGCCGTAATTTGCGGGAACAAAAAAGCTGTCGCCCTTTTTCATTTTTACGCCGTTTATTTCAGCGCAACCGTCAACGCACAATACGCTGTTAAAGCTGTCTGCGCCTGCATTAAGTGTGATTTTTCCGTCTGCAACATATCTGTAAACGGTGAATAAATCGCATTTAGTCAAAAGCTGAACTTTGCCGCCGTCTGTTTTCTCTTCACAGCCAAACGGCTTTGTGCCGAATTTTGCAGGTTCGGTAACAGAAACATCAACAGCCTTGTCAATATGAAGTTCTCTAGGCTTACCGTCTTTGCCGATTCTGCCGTAATCGTAAACTCTGTAAGTTGAATTGCTGTTTTGCTGAATTTCTGCAATAAGTGTTCCTTTTCCGATAGCGTGAACTGTTCCTGCCTCAATAAAGAACAAATCGCCTTTTTTTACATTTACTACATTGAGAACATCCATAAGTGTGTTGTCCTCAATAGCTTTTCTGAAATCTTCTTTTGAAATTTTGTCCTTAAAGCCGTAAACGAGTTTTGCGTCCTCGTCAGCGTCAAGAACATACCATATTTCAGTTTTTCCGAATTCGTGTTCAACCCTTGCCGCATATTCATTATCAGGGTGAACCTGAATTGAAAGGTTGTCCTTAGCGTCAATAAGCTTGATAAGAATAGGAAAATAGGGGAATTTAAGACTTGATGTGCCAAGTATTTTTTCTTTTGAATCTCCATCTATAATTTCCTGGAGAGTTTTGCCGTCAAATTCACCGCCGCAAACAGTGTTCATTCCGTCCTTGTGGCAGGAAAGCATCCAGCCCTCGGCAACGGGGTCGATGTCTGTTTCAAGACCAAATTCATCTCTGAGTTTAGTACCGCCCCAAATGTAGTCTTTAAATACAGGATTTAATTTTAAAATTTCCATAATTTTCACCTTTGTTTAAAATTATGTATATTATAATATCAAAATTTTACTTCACTTTCAAGCGGTTATAGTGTAAAATATAATCCGTCGGTTTTACCGGGAAATATATTATTTTAGGGCGGTGATTTAATGTCAGCCGTAAGCGTTCAAAATGTATCGCTTTCGTTCGGAGAAAATACTCTTTTTGAAAATATAAGCTTTGATGTTTATGATAATGACAGAGTTGGTCTTGTCGGCGCAAACGGCGTGGGCAAAACTTCACTGTTTAAAATTATTAAGGGTGAATATCAGCCTACTGACGGAGCTTCGTATATAGGTAAAAATATTAAAGTGGGTTATATGGAACAGCACACCTGTTCTGAGAATAAAACCGTTTATGAGGAGCTTATTTCCGTGTTCAGCGATTTGTCCGATATGGAAAAAGAGCTTGACGAAATAGCTGAAAAGCTCACTCAGTCACCGAACGATGAACTTATCGCAAGGCAGGACTATTTAACGCAGGAGTTTTCACGAAACGGCGGTCTGACTTATAAAAGTCTTACCCGTTCCTGCCTTATCGGAATGGGCTTCAGTGAGGCTGATTTTGATATGCAGACGGCAAAGCTTTCAGGAGGGCAGAGGTCAAAACTCATTCTTTCAAAGCTTCTCCTGTCAAGGGCAGACCTTTTGCTTCTTGACGAGCCTACAAACCACCTTGATATAAGTGCTGTTGAATGGCTTGAGGGCTTTCTTTCAAATTTCTCAGGCGCATTTATTGTTATTTCTCACGACCGTTATTTTCTTGATAAGGTAACTAATAAGACAATAGAAATAGAAAACCACAGACTTCGCTCATATAAGGGCAATTACTCAGAATTTCTTGTTAAAAAAGAGGCGGAGCAAAAGGCAATTTCCGAAAAATATGAAAATGATATGAAGGAAATAGAGCGCCTTGAGGGGATAGTTGCTCAGCAAAGGCAGTGGAACAGAGAAAAAAATATCAAAACTGCCGAGAGTAAGGAAAAGGTTATTGAAAGAATAAAGGCACAGCTTGTTGTGCCCGATGCAAAACTCAAAAAAATTCGCTTTGATTTTACGCCTAAATGTGTTTCGGGCGAGGATGTGCTCGATGTTTCAGAGCTTTCAAAATCTTTCGGCGATAAAAAAATATTTGATAATGTTTCGTTCACCGTAAAAAGAGGAGAGAGGATTTTCCTTGTAGGCAATAACGGATGCGGAAAAACAACGCTTCTTAAAATTCTTATGAATGATTACCACGCAGACGGCGGCAAATTCAAATTCGGTGCAAATCTTTTTACAGGTTATTTTGATCAGGTGCAGGCAAAGCTTGACCTCTCTAAAACAGCAATAGACGAGGTTTGGAGCGCATTTCCTGCAATGACTGAAACAAAGGTAAGAAACGCTCTCGCCGCATTTTTGTTTACGGGCGACGAAGTATATAAACCTCTTTCAAAATGCTCGGGAGGCGAGCGTGCGAGAATTGCGCTTTTAAAACTTATGCTCGGACAGTATAACTTTTTGCTCCTTGACGAGCCTACGAATCATCTTGACGCTTTTTCAAGAGAAGAACTTGAAAATACACTTCTCAATTACAGCGGCACAATGCTTATTGTTTCCCATGACAGATATTTTATAAATAAGCTTGCAACAACTGTTCTTGAACTTACCGAAAACGGTATTAATAAATATATCGGCAATTATGACGATTATGTAGAGCATAAAACTGTAGTCGAGAAAGAAATTCAAATGACTAAAGAACCCAAGCAGAACGATTACAAACTCAAAAAGGAAAGAGCAAGCGCAATAAGAAAACTCAAAACTCGCCTTTCACGCCTTGAAGATGAAATTGAGGATATTGAGGACGAAATCGGGCTTTTAGAGGAAAAATTAAATTGCAATCCTCCTTATGAGGAGTTTATGAAAATAAGCGACGAGCTTGCTCAAAAAACAGAGAAAAGAGATGCTCTTTATGATGAGTGGGCGGAAAAGTCTGAAGAATTGACAACATTAGACGATTAATTTATAATTATTTTTATAAATATAATAGTGTTAGATTTATTTATTGAAGATTTAAATAGATAGTTTATCGGAGTTATATTTTTTGATGAAAAAAACTGTTGTAATAGGCGGCGGAGCGGCAGGGCTAATGGCTGCTGCCGAAAGCGCAAAAAGCGGCAACGAAGCCGTTATCATTGAGAAAAATTTAAAATGCGCACGAAAAGTGATGATAACGGGAAAAGGCAGATGTAATGTAACAAACGCCTGTTTTGAACTCGATGAACTCATTTCAAATGTCCCGAGAAATCCACGATTTCTTTATTCAGCTTTTTCAGCGTTTATGCCTTATGATACAATGGCTTTTTTTGAAGAACTCGGCGTGCCGCTGAAAACGGAGAGGGGAAACAGAGTTTTCCCTGTGTCCGACAAAGCTTGCGATATTGTTGACGCCCTTGTTAAAAACGCAAAAAACTGCGGTGTAAAGACTTTTCACGGTACAGTGCAGAGCTTTGAAATAAGCGACAACAGAATTACTGCCGTAGTACTCGATAACGGCGAAAAAATCGAGTGCGACAGCGTTGCAGTTTGTACAGGCGGCAAAAGTTATCCTGCCACAGGTTCAACAGGGGACGGATACCGCCTTGCAAAAAGCGTTGGTCATACTGTTACGGATATCTATCCCGCACTTGTTCCGATAGTATGCTCAAATAATTTTATACCGTCGCTTCAAGGACTTAGCCTTAAAAATATATCAATAAAGCTTATTAAAAACGGAAAAACGGTTTATACTGATTTCGGGGAGATGCTTTTTACACATTTTGGAGTAAGCGGACCCGTTATCCTTTCTGCATCAAGCCATATGGATGGTAAAGACTGTTCGGGATATACTATTTCAATAGATTTAAAACCTGCGCTTGATTTTACTCAGCTTGATAAAAGAATACAGCGTGATTTTTCCGAAATGCAGAATAAGGATTTTATAAATTCTCTCTCAAAACTTCTGCCGAAAAAAATAATTCCTGTAATTGTTTCTCTTTCGGGTATTCCTGCGTCAAAAAAGGTAAATGAAATAACAAGGCAGGAAAGGCATAATCTTGTTAATCTTATAAAAAACTTTGAAATTACGGTAAGCTCTCTTTTTGATATTGACGCCGCTGTTATTACAAGGGGCGGTGTCAGCGTAAAGGAGATAGACCCGAAAACAATGAAATCAAAAATAATTGATAATCTTTCTTTTGCAGGAGAGGTTATTGATGTTGACGCCTATACGGGCGGCTTTAATCTTCAGATTGCGTTTTCAACAGGCGTGCTTTGCGGTCGCAATCTTTGATTCAAAAAATATGAAAGGCTGTTATTTATGATTAATGTTGCAATAGACGGACCTGCAGGAGCAGGTAAAAGCACAGTTGCAAAAGGTGCGGCAAAAGAGCTCGGTTTTATTTATGTTGATACCGGTGCTCTTTACAGAGCGGTTGCTTTGGCAGCGGCTGAAAACGGTGTTCTCGGCGATACAGAAAAAACAGTTGAACTTCTCAGTAGTTTGAATGTTTCGCTTGCGTTCGACGAAAACGGCAGTCAGTGCGTTATTATGAACGGAAGAGATGTTTCGTCCCTTATCAGAACGCCTGAAATTTCAATGGGTGCTTCAAATGTTTCAAAAATTCCGCAGGTGCGTGAATTTTTGCTCGGACTTCAGCGTGATATAGCCGCAAACAACAATGTTATTATGGACGGCAGAGATATAGGCACTGTTGTTCTTCCTAACGCAGATGTAAAAATATTCCTTTTCGCAAGCCCCGAATGCAGAGCTGAAAGAAGATATAAAGAGCTTGTTGAAAAAGGCGAAAATGTAACATTTGAACAGGTGCTTGCAGATGTTAACGCTCGTGATTATCAGGACAGCCACAGAGAAATTGCGCCGCTTCGTCCGTGCGAGGGCGCTATTATGGCGGATACTACGGGCAAAACGCTTGAGGAAAGCGTTAAAATGATAGTTTCATATATCAGAGGAGAAAAGTAATGGTAAGTTTCGACTATACTCAGGTTAAACACTATAAGCTGTACGGTTTTGTAAAAAAAGTTTTTGCTCCCGTTTTTAAAGCGGCGTATAAACTTCAGTTCAAGGGCCTTGAAAATATACCTAAGGACAAAAATATCAGATGTGTAGTAGCGATAAATCACACAAGTTCTTTAGACCCGATTTTTGCTTCTATGCCGAAAGAGATGCCGCCGCTTCACTTTATGGCTAAGGCTGAGCTTTTCAAAAACCCCGTTATCGGCTGGGTTATCAAACACCTTTACGGCTTCCCCGTAAGACGAGGAAAGGGTGATACTTCCGCCATTGAATACGGTGAAAAGATAATAGAAGAGGGCCATGTTATGGCAATCTGCCCTGAGGGAAGAAGAGTTAAGGATAAAAACGGCGTGCCGCAAAAGGCAAAGTCAGGTGTTGCAATTATCGCAAAAGCAACAAATGCCTGCGTTCTTCCTTGCGCAATTCATTGTGACGGGCCGATTAAAAGAGGTAAAAAAGTAACTATTACATACGGAAAATTACTAACTCTCTCCGATATGGGTCTTGATAAAGAAGAAATAGGACCGCACGATTTGAAATTTGCCGCAAATACTGTTATGGACAGTATTCTTAAACTCTGGGAGGCTGAAAATAATGCAAGAGATTAAACTTGCTAAAACAGCAGGATTCTGCTTCGGCGTTGACAGAGCAGTAAATCTTGTTTATGACCTTGTAGGAAAAGGCGAAAAGGTAACTACTCTGGGCCCTATAATTCACAATCAGCAGCTTGTTGATGATTTGAGTTCAAAGGGTGTTGACGCTATCTCAAATCCCGGTGAGTGCAAGGACGGATATAAAATTATTATTCGTACCCACGGAGTTGAAAAAAGCGTTATTGAGGATATAGAAAAACGCGGTATTCCTTATGTGAACGCAACCTGTCCGTTCGTTCTTAAAATTCATAAAATTGTCAGCAAGGCGGACGAAAACACAACAACTCTGATTGCCGGCGATTCAAAACATCCTGAAGTTCTGGGTATAAGGTCTTTCTGCAAGGGGGAAAGCTTTGTTTTCAAAAATGAGGCTGAACTTCTTGAAATTATACACAATGAGCAGATAGACAGAAAAAAGGATGTTATTTGTGTTTCTCAAACCACTTTCAGCATTGAGGAATGGAAAAAATGCGAGAAAATTCTCAAAAAGGTATGTACAAACACTGAAATTTTTGATACAATATGCAATGCGACATCTGATAGACAGGCTGAGGCGCTCGCTCTTTCCCAAGAGTGTGATGCAATGCTCGTCATCGGCGGCCGCCATTCATCCAATACTTGCAAGTTGAAAGATGTTTGTTCGGAAAACGCTCCTACTTTTCTTGTTGAAACTGCTTCGGAGCTTGCCGATATAGATTTTTCGGGTTTCAATGTAGTTGGAGTTACTGCCGGGGCCTCTACACCCTCGGTAATTATCAAGGAGGTACTAAAAACCATGTCCGAAGAAATTAAAGAAAAGGAAGTTGAAGCAACTGCAGAAGTTGTGGAGACAGCAGAAGCCGCTGATAAAGCCGATAAGGCTGCTGTCGATGCATCTGCTGATGGTGAAACCTTCGCAGAGATGCTCGAACAATCTTTCAGCGACAATGACACCAGCAAGGTAGTAAAGGGTGTTGTTGTAAACATTACTCCCACGGAAGTATTTGTAGATGTTCCGGGAAGAAAGCAGACAGGCGTTATCGCTTATGACGATCTTTCATCCGAGCCTTTCAATAAGTGCGAAGATGTTGTATCCGTTGGCGACGAACTTGATCTCATCATTCTTAAAACAGACGACCAGGACGGCGTTCTCAAGCTTTCAAAGAAGCTTACAGACGCTTTCAAAGGCTGGAACGACATCGTTGCCGCTAAGGAAAACGATGAAATTCTTGAAGGTCCTGTTGTTGCAGTTGTAAAAGGCGGCGTTCTTGCTACTGTTAAGGGCACACGCGTTTTCATCCCTGCATCACTTTCAGGCGTTCCGAAGAATCAGGAACTTGATGTTCTTAAAGGAGCAACAGTAAGATTCAGAATTATCGACCTCAACGAGCAGAGAAAGAGAGCAGTTGGCTCAATTAAGTCTGTTCTCAACGAGGAGAGAAAGAAAGCACGCGAAGAGGCTTGGGCAAAACTCGAAGAGGGTATGAAGCTCACAGGTACAGTTAAGTCTCTTACAAGCTACGGCGCATTTGTTGATATCGGCGGCGTAGACGGTATGATTCATATCAGCGAGCTTTCATGGACACGCATTAAGCATCCTTCAGAGGTTGTTAATGTTGGTGACCAGGTTGAGGTTTATGTTAAGGCTCTTGACCAGGAAAATAAGAAGATTTCACTCGGCTTCAAGAAGATTGAAGACAATCCGTGGGAAATCCTCAAGAGAGATTATCCTGTTGGAACAAAGGTTGAAGCTAAGATTGCAGGTATTACAGCTTTCGGTGCTTTCGCAACAGTTGTTCCCGGTATCGAGGGACTTATCCATATCAGCGAAATCAGCTGGGATAGAATTAAGACTCCCGCTGATGTTCTCAATGTAGGCGACACTGTTGAAGTTCTTATCACTGATATTGATTTTGATAAGAAGAGAGTTAGCCTTTCAATGAAGCAGCTCACTGAGAAGCCGGAGCAGACAATCTCCGCTCTTCAGGACGATGCAGCTGACGAGGATGCTGAATAATTAATATTCAAAAATTAAAACCCGCTCATTGAGCGGGTTTTTTTTATATGAGATTTTTTCATTGTTATAAAAATAATATTGCGTGCGCACGCAAATAGTATTATAATCTTTTCGGAGATGATAAAATGAAGTTGATTAAATGGTTATCTGTGGCAGACAGATATACAAAAATTTATCTTGATAATATGCTTGCTCCTCTTGGTATAAATAGCAGTCAGCATATGTATTTATTGAGAATTTGCGATAATCCTGGAATTTCTCAAGATTCGCTGATTAATTGTTTTTATATTCATCCGAGCAATATTGTTCGCACTATTTCAACCTTGGAGAAAAACGGCTTTCTGACAAGGGAACCTTGTGAGAATGATAAAAGAACTTGGAGATTGTACCCAACACAAAAAGCATGTGACATTGTACAAACTATTCGAGATGCGTGCAATGAAGTGGAGAGTGTATTAACAAAAGGTATGTCACAATCTGAGATTGAAGAATTAGACAATACACTTTCTAATGTTGGAAAAAATATTGCTCAGAAATTAAATGTTTATAGAATGGAGGATGAATTTGATGAGTGATAATCCGCTTGAATATGAAAAAATTCCAAAATTGTTGAGGGGATTTGCTCTTCCTAGCATCACAGCAACATTAGTAAGTTCTCTTTATAATATAGTTGACCAAATATTTATTGGACAGGGTGTTGGATATCTCGGAAATGCTGCTACTAATGTATCATATCCTTTAACTACAATATGTCTTGCCATATCTCTTTTAATCGGAATAGGAAGTGCGTCTCGTTTTTCTATATATTTGGGGGCAAATGAAAATAAAAAAGCCGCAAATCTTGTAGGTAACGGAGTTGTTATGATGGCAGGAGCGGGATTGATTTATTTAATACTTGGAGAAATATTTTTATCCCAATCCTTGAAAATCTTCGGTGCTACTGAAGAAATTATGCCTTATGCAATGCAGTATGCCGGAATAACTTTGCTCGGTATGCCTTTTTTGATAATGACTAACGGCATCAGCAATTTAATAAGGGCTGACGGTAGTCCTAAGTATTCCATGGCATGTATGGTAACTGGCGCAATTGTAAATACAATATTAGACCCGATATTTATTTTTGTTTTTAAATGGGGCTTAATAGGTGCCGCTTTGGCAACTGTTTTAGGTCAGGTTGTTTCTTTCTTTTTAGCAATATTCTACTTGAAGAAGTTTAAAACTATCAAGTTGACCAAAAGTTGCTTTAAAATGAATTTTAAAGACAATCTTAAAACGCTATGTATGGGTATAAGCAGTTGTATAAACCAAGTGGCAATAACTATTGTTCAAATCGTTCTTAACAACTCGCTTACTTATTATGGGGCGCTTTCCGTTTACGGTAAAGAGATTCCGT
Organism: uncultured Oscillospiraceae bacterium; assembly: GCA_900540305.1. Taxonomy (GTDB): domain Bacteria; phylum Bacillota; class Clostridia; order Oscillospirales; family Acutalibacteraceae; genus Eubacterium_R. The sequence goes on from UQFL01000009.1 coordinate 24,237, forward strand.
TGGCTGCTTGTGGTATTGTTATGAAAACAAATGCGATACTTTTATCAATAGTTGTTGGTATATCGCAAGGAGTTCAACCGATTATAGGTTTTAATTTCGGAGCAAGAAAATATGACCGTGTGAAAAAAGCTTTTCTTGAAGCTATTAAATGGAATTTTGCGGTTTCCATTGTAGGTTTTTGCCTTTTTCAGTTTTTCCCTAAACAAATTATTTCCATATTCGGAACAGGCGATGATTTGTACTATGAATTTGCCATATTATTTATGCGAACATTTTTGTTTATGGTAATTGTAAATGGCGTTCAGCTTCTTTCCTCTAATTTCTTTACTGCTATCGGTAAAGCGGTAAAAGGTTTGCTTTTATCATTGACAAGGCAAGTATTTTTCCTCATTCCTCTTATTCTTATTTTGCCTTTAAAATTTGGAATTTTCGGCGTTTTACTTGCAGGTCCTGTTGCTGATTTCATCGCATTTATAGTGTCAGTAATATTCATATATAAAGAATTCAAAGTTTTAAATTATAAAGAAAAATTACTTTCTCAAAATTCACAATAGAAATTTTAAAAGCATAAAAAAACACCGCTGAAAATCAGCGGTGTTTTTTTTATAAGATTTATTTGTCATTATCCTCTGCGTTTTCCTTGTCCTCTTTAAAAAGAGCGTCAAGCACAGCGTCATAAACTTTGACGGGATTGTTGTAAAACTGCTCTTTAACCATATCTGCCTGCGCGCTTGTCGGCAGGTCGAGTGTAATGCTCATAAAATCTCTGCCAAGGTCTTTGAGGTGCATTGTAACTCTGTAACCATCCTCGGTTTTTTCAGTTTCTACGCTGTTTTCTTTTCTGTAAAGCTCTTTAACAGCAAGTTTGGCTGAAAGAGCGATGCTTTTCTTCCTTATCGTAAACGGCAAATCGTTTTCAACAAGGTCCATTAAGTTCTTGCAGTTTTTGCCCGGAAGAAGATAGCCCTCTTCGTTTTCAATTATAATCTGTTTCTTTTTAAGTCTTTCAAGGGCGTTTGCAGTTTCAAAATAGTTAGCTATTTCACCCTCTACCATTGTGTCTATAATTATTTTATCCGTAAGTCTCTTCTTCGAGTTGACTACTACATAGCAGATTAAAAGATTTATTTCAAGCGTTGAACGCAGACCGCCTTCGGTTATTCCGTAAGTCAGGGCGTCAAAGTCAAGATTTTCTTCGTTATCCATTAAAATCAGCCTTTCTGAATTTTAAACATTATCGTTGAAAAATATATTAACATAATCCGCTTGAACTTGCAAACCATTTTCTTTTATAATATAATAACAAAGTAATAAATCATTTACAGAAAGAGGTTTTTAATATGAAAGAAATTACAAAAGATACTATTATCGGCGATGTTCTTGATATTTGTCCCGACGCTGCACCGCTTTTCCTCAATATTGGTATGCATTGCCTCGGTTGTCCTGCATCAAGAGGGGAAACAATTGAGCAGGCTTGCGCTGTTCACGGAAATGACTGTGACGAGCTTGTAAAAAAACTCAACGAACTTATCAATAAATAATGATTAAATTAACAGAAAGGCTGGCTGCGGTTGCAAAGCTTGTTAGGCAGGGAGAATCTTTTGCTGATATTGGCTGCGACCACGGCTATTTGCCTGTTTTTTTGCTTCAAGAGGGAATTATAAATAAAGCCGTTGCAAGTGATATTAATGAGGGACCGCTTGCGTCCTGCAAAGCCCTTGTGGAAAATGAGGGGCTTTCGGATAAAGTGCAGTGCGTTTTGTCAAACGGACTTGCCCATGTGCCGAGCGAACTTGCTCAGGATATAGCCATATGCGGTATGGGCGGAGAGTTAATTGCTCAGATAATGTCTGAATGCGAGTGGGTAAAAGATGAAAACAGGCATTTCATTTTCAACCCGATGACGCACCCCGAAAAGCTCAGAAAATATCTCTGTGAAAACGGCTTTGAAATAAAAAACGATATTATTGTTAAAGAGGGGCGTCATTACTATAATGTTCTTGACGCTTTTTATACAGGTGAGGAAAAACAGATGCCTGAGGTTTATTATTTCCTCGGTAATATTAAGGACTTTACCCATAAAGAATATTTTCATCACCTTTTGAATTTCCTTGAAAATAAGCAAAAGGGCGGCGCTGACTATTCACAGGTTATTGCCGCCGTTAAGGAGAAAATATGACTACCGTAAAAAATATATACGATTATATAAATTCAATAGCTCCGTTTGATACTCAGGAGGAGTGGGACAACGCAGGCTTTCTTGTAGGAGATTTTCGCAGCGAGGTCAAAAAGGTTGTTATGTCACTTGATGTAACGAAGGATATAGCAAATTTTGCCGCTGATTTGGGCGCACAGCTTATTTTGTCACACCATCCAGCAATTTTTAAGCCGCTTAAGGATGTGAAAAAGGGTAGCGCTGTTTTTACCTGTGTTGAAAACGGTGTTTCAGTTATTTCTGCTCACACAAATTTCGATAAAGCGCCGCAGGGTATCAATACAAACCTTTGCAAAAGGCTCGGTCTCAAAAATATTGAGCCTGTTGAGAATACTTTTATAGTAAAAGGCGAGCTTGACTATGAAATGAGTATTGATGATTTTGCCCGTTTTGTAGAAGATACTCTTGAAGTCAGCGGTCTTCGCTATACCGACACGGAAAAACCGATAAAGACTGTTGCTGTTGGCGGCGGTGCGTGTGAGGAGTATTTGCCGCAGGCTATGGAATGTGCAGATTGTTTTGTTACAGGTGATATGAAATATCATATCTTCCTTGAAGCGGCAGAAAATGATTTTGCCGTAATCAGCGCAGGTCATTATGAAACGGAGTCCGAAACATTCAGAATGCTTATGGACACGCTTTCAAAAATGTTCCCCGATGTTGAATTTATCTGGGGCAATCAGAAAAATCCTGTTTTGGCGGTGTGATTTATGGCGCTTGACGGAATTTTTTTGTATCACCTCAAAAACGAGGTGGCTGAATTTGCAGTAGGCTCAAGGATAGAAAAAATACATCAGCCCTCAAAAGAAGAGCTTGTTTTGTCTCTGCGTTCAAGAGAGGGTGCAAAAAAGCTTCTTTTGTCCTGCCGTGCCGATACGGCGGGCGTGTATTTTACTTCATATCCTCCCGAAAATCCTGCAAAGCCGCCTATGCTGTGTATGCTTTTGAGAAAGCACCTTACAAGTTCTAAGATTGTTTCTATTGAGCAGGACGGTCTTGAAAGAATTATAAAAATTAATGTGCGTGCCACAAATGAACTCGGCGATGATGTTATGTTTACTCTCGCAGTTGAGATAATGGGCAGATACAGCAATATTATCTTAATCAATCAGGACGGTGTTATAGTTGACGCACTTCGCCGTGTTGACGAGAGTAAATCTCATATAAGAACCATTCTGCCGTGTGAAAAATATGTTGCTCCTCCTGCACAGGATAAATTAAATATCTTTACTGATGATGAAAATGAGATAAAAACTCGGCTTTCGTCTTCTAATAAGTCACCTGCAAAGGCTTTTCAGGACACGGTTATGGGCGTATCTCCCATAATATGCAGGGAATATGAAAACGGCGTATCGTTTTACGAGATAAAAAAATACGCTTTAAACCCTGTGCCTGTTGCAGTGATTACACAGTCTCCGCTTGATTTTGCTTTTATGCCTATAAAGCAGTATGGCACTTTGGCTGAAATAAAAGAGTTTAACTCTTTTTCCGAAACGCTCGATTTCTTTTATCACGAAAAAGTAAGCGCAGACCGTATGCGCCAGCGTTCGGGCGAACTGTTCAGAACTCTTCAGAATTTACAGGAAAGAGCTGTCAGGAAATCGCTTAACAGGCAAAAAGAACTTGAAGACTGCGCAGACAGAGAAAAATATAAAATTTGGGGAGATATTATTTCGGCTAATCAGTATATGCTGTCTAAGGGTGCGCTTTATTACGATTTGCCCGATTTTTATAACGGCAATGAGATGGTAAGAATACCTGCAAATCCTGCTCTTAATCCTGTGCAGAACGCTCAGCGCTATTATAAGGAATACAGGAAAAAGCAGATTGCAAAAGAAAAATTAACAGGTTTTATCAAGGAAGCGCAGGAAGAGGCTGATTACCTTGATTCTGTTATAGATTCTCTGTCTAGGGCACAGACAAACGGCGAGATTACTGAAATTAAAAACGAGCTTATTCAAACGGGCTTTATTAAAAGAAAACTCCCTAAAAATGCCAAAGCAGTAAAAATGCTTAAACCCGATGAATATGAAAGTACAGAGGGTTATAAGATTTTTGTCGGCAAAAATAATGTTATGAACGACAGGCTCACACTTAAAACGGCAGGTAACTATGACTTGTGGTTCCATGTTAAGGATACGGCGGGTTCTCATGTTGTTGTAAAAAGCGACGGCAGGAAGTTCACGGATAAGCTGATAAGAGAGGCGGCAATGCTTGCGGCTTACAACAGCAAGGCTAAGTCATCATCAAATGTGGCTGTTGATTATACTATTATAAAAAATGTTAAAAAGCCAAACGGCGCAAAGCCGGGCATGGTTATTTATACAGATTATAAAACGGAATATGTTACACCCAATTCAACTGAACTTGAAAGGATAAAGAGAATTGTATAATGTAGCTGTAATTCTCGGAGCGGGAAACTCCACGAGAATGGGATTGGACAAAAGCAAACTTCTTCTTGAAATAGAGGGTAAAACCGTTATTGAAAGAACTGTTGATAAGTTTCTCGATATGGCGGAGATTGATGAAATTATAGTAGTTTGCCGTGAATGTGATATAGAAAAGTTTTCCGAACTGCTCCCCGATGAAAGCGTTTCGTTTGTAATCGGCGGAAGCACAAGGCAGGAAAGCGTTAAAAACGCTGTGGAAACAATAGACGAATGTGACTATATTATTATTCACGACGGCGCAAGACCTTTTGTTTCAGTCAACACAATTGTTAAAACGCTTGACGAGGCGCAGATAAAAAAAGCAGCCGCAACAGGCGTTTATGTTAAAGATACGATTAAGGTTATTGACGATGATTTAAATATCGTAAGTACTCCCGAGCGCAAAAATCTTGTGTCAATTCAGACGCCGCAGATTTTTGATTTTAAAACTTATAAAGACGCTCTTGCAAAGGCTGTTGAAGAAAATAAAGATTTCACAGACGATTGCCAGCTTGTTGAAAATCTCGGACTTAAAGTCGGCGTTGTTATCGGTGAATATGAAAATATTAAAATAACAACACAGAGCGATATTGCCCTTGCCGAGGGTATTTTGAGACGGAAAGGGGAGGCGTGATATGAGAGTAGGTCACGGCTACGATGTTCATAAGCTTGTAATCGGAAGAAAATGCATTATCGGCGGAGTAGATATTCCGAGCGACCTCGGTCTTTTAGGTCATTCTGACGCCGATGTTCTTCTTCACGCTGTATCAGATGCGCTTCTCGGTGCGGCGGCACTTGGTGATATAGGAAAGCACTTTCCAGATACTTCGGCTGAGTTTGAGGGGGCTGACAGTTTGGTGCTTCTTCAAAATGTTGTTGAACTTCTTGCAGAAAAAGGCTACAAGGTGTGCAATATAGATTCAACTGTTATTGCTCAGGCTCCGAAACTTGCTCCGTATATAGACGATATGAGAAAGAATATCGCTTTTGCCTGTAACATTGATGTTGACTGCGTTTCGGTTAAGGCTACTACTGAGGAACATCTCGGATTCACAGGAGCGCTTCAGGGAATTTCCGCACACGCAGTTTGTTTAATAGAATAATTTATTATGCCCGAACATATTATTGTTTGGGCTTTTTTGTTTGGCAAATTCATATTTTTGAATAAAATATAGTGCTTATAATATAATTTTTGAAATATTTGTTAACACTATTGACAAATGGAAAAAACTTGCTAAAATAGTAATTAGCACTCGAGGACAAAGAGTGCTAAAACGGTAAATTATTTTTTAGATAGAGGTGACATTCTTATGACTATCAAACCACTTGCAGATAAGGTATTACTTGCACAGGTTGAGGCAGAAGAAACAACAGAATCAGGACTTTTCATTGCAGCATCAGCACAGGAGAAGCCTGAATTTATGACAGTAGAGGCAGTTGGTCCAGGAACAGAGAAACATCCCATGACAGTAGCTGTCGGCGACAAAGTTATTATCACAAAGTACAGCGGCACAAATGTTAAGGTAGACGGAAAAGAGTATACAATCGCTTCGGTTAAAGACATTCTTGCAGTTGTAGACTGATAATCGCATTTAGGAGGAATTTATTATGGCTAAAGATATTATTTTCGGTGAAGAGGCTCGCAAGGCTCTTCAGAGCGGTATTGATAAGCTTGCAAACACAGTTAAAATTACACTCGGCCCCAAAGGCAGAAATGTTGTTCTTGACAAGAAATACGGCTCACCGCTCATCACAAATGACGGCGTAACAATCGCAAAGGAAATCGAGCTTGACGACGCTTTTGAAAACATGGGCGCTCAGCTTGTTAAAGAGGTTTCTTCAAAAACAAATGACGATGCGGGCGACGGCACAACAACAGCTACACTTCTTGCTCAGGCTCTCGTTCGTGAGGGAATGAAGAATGTTGCAGCAGGCGCAAATCCGATGGTTGTTAAAAACGGTATCAAAGCCGCTGTTGACGCTGCAGTAGACGCTGTAAAAGCAAACTCACGCCAGGTTGAAGGCTCTGACGATATTGCTCGTGTAGCCACTGTTTCAGCAGCAGACGAGTATGTAGGCAAACTCATTGCAGACGCTATGGATAAGGTTTCAGCAGATGGCGTTATCACTGTTGAGGAATCTAAAACAGCCGAAACAGTTTGCGAGGTTGTTGAGGGTATGCAGTTTGACAGAGGCTATATCAGCCCCTATATGGTAACTGATACTGATAAAATGGAAGCTGTTATTGATGACGCTCTTATTCTTATCACAGATAAAAAGATTTCAACAGTTCAGGATATTCTTCCTCTTCTTGAATCAGTTCTCAAGAGCGGTCAGAAGCTTGTTATTGTTGCAGAGGATGTTGAGGGTGAAGCTCTTCAGACAATCCTTCTTAATAAACTCCGCGGCACATTCACTTGTGTTTGCGTAAAAGCTCCCGGCTTCGGCGACAGAAGAAAGGATATGCTTCAGGATATCGCAACACTTACAGGCGGCCAGGTTGTTACATCAGACCTCGGTATCGAGCTTAAAGACGCTACTATGGCAATGCTCGGTAAAGCTCGCCAGGTTAAGGTTACAAAAGAAAACACTATCATTGTTGACGGCAACGGTTCTTCAGACGACATCAAGGCTCGTGTAAATCAGATTAAAGCCGCTATTGAGGCTTCAACTTCTGATTTCGACCGTGAAAAGCTTCAGGAGCGTCTTGCTAAAATGGCAGGTGGCGTTGCAGTTATCAAGGTTGGCGCTGCAACCGAAACAGAAATGAAAGAAAAGAAACTCCGTATCGAGGATGCTCTTGCAGCTACAAAGGCAGCTGTTGAAGAGGGTATCGTAGCAGGCGGCGGCGTTGCTCTTATCAATGCAATTCCCGCAGTAGAAAAGCTTCTTGATACAGATGACGCAGATTACAAAACAGGCGTTAAAATCGTTCTCAAAGCTCTTGAAGAGCCTGTTCGCCAAATTGCCGCTAACGCAGGTATGGAAGGCTCTGTAATTCTTGATAAGATTAAGAATTCAGATAAGGTTGGCTACGGCTACAACTTTGCTACTAACGAATACTGCGATATGATTGAAAGCGGTATCGTTGACCCCGCAAAGGTAACCCGTTCAGCTGTTCAGAACGCAGCTTCAGTTGCAGCAATGGTTCTCACAACAGAATCACTTGTAACTGATATTAAAGACCCCAAGGCTGACGCAGCAAATGCTGCGGCAATGGCAGCCGCACAGGGCGGAATGTATTAATAAAAAGGATTAATCGGGCGGAGTTATCTCTGCCCGATTTTTTTGCGTTTACTGCAATATTTAATAGTAAAAATATTGTTGACAAAAGGGATTTGTTGTATTATAATCTTAGCAATAAATGTAAAACACGCTGACGAGAACAAAAAGCGGTTTACCCCTTTTTACAGAGAAATGCCGGTTGGTGCGAGGCATTAAAAAGAAAAACCGTAATATCCTCTCCGAGTGGCTGCGTTGAAATTCTTTTGAAAAGTAGGGGCAGACGGCGGCAACCGTTATAATTGCAGCGAATGATTGTTCGCATAAGTGCGCCGAATATTTCGGTGAATAAGAGTGGTACCACGGTATATATTATCGCCTCTTTGCAGTTTTGCAAAGAGGCGTTTTTGTTTGCTAAAATACCCTTCCTGCGAATTAATCGTTATTTTTGAAAGGAGTTTATCTATATGGAAAATTGTGTAGAAATCCGCTGGCACGGCAGAGGCGGACAGGGCGCTAAAACCGCCGCTCTTCTTCTTGCAGATGTAGCCTTTAAAACGGGTAATTATGTTCAGGGCTTCCCCGAATACGGCCCCGAAAGAATGGGCGCTCCCATTACGGCTTATAACAGAATAAGTCCCGCTCCCATCAGAGTTCATTCTAATATCTATCATCCCGATTTCGTTGTTGTTGTTGACGAGGGTCTGCTTGATACAGTTCATGTTACAGACGGACTTTCAGAGGACGGCGCAATACTTGTAAATACAGCTAAAGACAAGAGTGAAATCATTCCCAAACTTCAGGGCTATAAGGGCAAGGTGTTTACACTTGACGCTCGCAAAGTTTCAAAGGCTTGCCTGGGAAAGTATTTCCCCAATACTCCTATGCTCGCAGGAATCGTTAAAGTTTCCGGCGTTATGGAAGAGGAGAGATTTTTCAACGAGATGGAAGCGTCTTTCAAACATAAATTCTCATCAAAGCCCGAGGTTATCGAGGGCAATATGAACGCTCTTAAAATGGCGTTTGACGAAGTAAGATAAGGAGGTTTTTCATATGAAATCAGATGTAAATAAGCTTGGTCTTGACTGTTCGTGGAAAGACCTCACCGAGGGTATGCAGATTTACGGAGAGGCAACTTCTATTCAGTTTAACACAGGAGAGTGGACTTCCGTTAAACCTGAGCTTCACGAAGAGCTTTGTGTTCACTGCCTTATGTGCGTTCCCGTTTGCCCCGACAGCGTTATTCCCGTTGTTGACGGCAAAAGAGGCGCATTTGATTATGACCATTGCAAAGGCTGCGGCATTTGTGTTAAAGCGTGCCACACAGGCGCAATCACAATGAAAGGAGTAAAGTAAAATGTCCCGTAAAGATCGTTTGAGCGGTAATGAAGCAGTTGCAGAGGCTCTGCGTCAGATTAATCCCGATGTAATGGCGGCTTTTCCGATTACTCCGTCAACAGAGATTCCGCAGTATTTTTCTAAATTTGTAGCAAACGGACAGGTGGATTCCGAGTTTGTTCCAGTAGAATCCGAGCATTCTGCAATGTCCGCTGTAATCGGCGCAGAAGCAGCAGGCGCGCGTTCAGTAACCGCTACTTCTTCTGCAGGTATGGCGTATATGTGGGAGGAACTTTACCTCGCAGCGTCAAACAGACTTCCTTGCGTACTCACTCTTGTTAACAGAGCGCTTTCAGGTCCTATCAATATCAACTGTGACCACAGTGACTCAATGGGCGCAAGAGATGCAGGCTGGATTCAGATTTATGCCGAAAATAATCAGGAGGTTTATGACAACCTTGTTATGGCTTACAGAATTGCTGAGCATAAGGATGTTATGCTTCCGATAATGATTTGCCAGGACGGTTTCATTACCTCTCACGCTGTTGAAAATATTGAACTGCTTGAGGATAAAGAGGTTAAGGACTTTGTAGGTGAATATGAGCCTGAAAATTATCTTCTCAATCCCGAATGTCCTATGGCTGTTGGTCCTTATAGTGTTACAAACTATTACTTCGAAGCAAAAAGGGCACAGGCAGAGGCTCTCAAAAACGCAAAACAGGTAACACTCGATGTTGCAGACGAGTTTGCTAAAATGAGCGGCAGACAGTACGGACTTTTTGAAGAATATAAAATGGACGATGCTGAGGAAGCCGTAGTAATCATCGGTTCTGCGGCAGGCACAACAAAAGAGGCTGTTGACCAGCTTCGTAAAGAGGGCAAAAAGGTCGGCGTAGTTAAAATTCGTCTTTTCAGACCTTTCCCCGCAAGTGAAATTGCTGAAAGTCTTAAACACTGCAAGGCTGTTGCAGTTATGGACAGAACTGAAAGCTTTAATGACAACTGCGGACCGCTCGGCTCTGAAATCACAACAGCGCTTTACAGAGCAAAGGCTGATACAGAGGTTGTAAACTTCGTTTACGGTCTCGGCGGAAGAGATGTGCGTGTTGACGATATGAAAGGCGTTTTTGCAGAACTTGAAATGATTGCTAACGGCGCTGAAAATACTGAGCCTTACAGATATATGGGCGTAAGAGAATAAGAGGGGAGGAAGAGATTATGTATAACTTTAAAGAATTTGTTTCAAGAGAAGACAGACTTGCAGGCGGACACAGAATGTGCGCAGGCTGCGGCGGTACAATCGCAGTAAGAAATGTTCTCAAAGCTATCAAACCGGGCGATAAAGCTGTTGTCGGCAACGCTACGGGATGTCTTGAGGTTTCATCCTTCCTTTATCCCTATACTGCGTATAAGGATAGTTATATCCATAACGCATTTGAAAACGCAGGCGCAACTATGGCAGGCGTTGAAAGCGCATATAATGTATTGAAGCGTAAAGGCAAGCTTGACGAAACATATAAATTCATAACTTTCGGCGGTGACGGCGGAACATATGACATCGGTTTCCAGTCACTTTCAGGCGCTATGGAAAGAGGACACGATATGGTTTATGTCTGCTACGATAACGGCGCATATATGAATACGGGTATTCAGCGCTCATCGGCAACTCCTATGTTTGCAGATACAACAACTACTCCTGTAGGCTCTGTGTCAGACGGTAAACCGCAGTATAGAAAAGATCTTGCGGCTATTATTGCAGAGCATAAAGTTCCTTATGTTGCGCAGACAACATTTGTTCAGAATTTCAGAGACCTTCATGTAAAGGCAGAGAAGGCTATTTACACAAAGGGCGCGGCTTTCCTCAATATTATGGCTCCCTGCCCGAGAGGCTGGAGATATAACACTTGGGATATTATGGAAATATGCCGCCTTGCAGTTGAAACCCGTTATTGGCCTTTGTTTGAGGTTGTTGACGGCGTATGGACTCTTAACTACGAGCCAAGAAAGTATGTTCCGATTGAGGAATGGCTTGTTAAGCAGGGCAGATTCAAGCATATGTTTAAACCCGAAAACGAATGGATGATTGAAGCATTCCAAAAGGAAGTAGACCGCCGCTGGGATGAACTTCTCAGAAGATGCGATAGAAGAATGGGCGCATAATTCGAATTGACGTAATAGAATAAATAAACGGCTGACTTTATAGTCAGCCGTTTTGTTTGTTGTTTTAAATTTTCTTGCCTGTTTCTTTATCTATCGGCTCGCACCAGCACATTTTGTTACAGTGTGGGCAGTAGAGTTTTTTTATATCGCCGCCATTGATACCGAAAATGACTTGAGCAGCGCTTGGGTTCAGTATATTACCGCATTTTTTGCATTTCCACTCTATTTTCTTAACTTGAAGATAAAGCATAACTGCACAGGTTAACATAATAAGTGCGAAAAACACCCAAAACAAAATCATTAGTTTTGCAAGTGCGCTTATTATCATCAGTATAACGAAAACGAAGATGAGAAGCAGGCATATATTGAATTTCTTTCTCATTTTAAATTCTTTTACAGCTGGAATCTTTTAATATATTCCTCAATACAGGACTGAATTATATTTTCTGCAACTTCTCTGTCCTGTACTTCTGTTACAGATGTGCTCTTGTCCTTTTCAAGGGTCTTGTACACTTCAAAGAAATGTCTAATCTCATCAAAATAATGAGAGGGAAGTTCGTCAATATTGTTATAGCAGTTATAGTTGGGGTCATTTACGGGAACGGCAATAATTTTTTCGTCCTTGCTTCCGCCGTCTTCCATAATAAGAACACCTATGGGCGAACACTCAACAATCGTCATCGGCTGAATCTGTTCACTGCAAAGCACAAGTACATCAAGCGGGTCGTTATCATTAGCATATGTTCTCGGAATAAAACCGTAGTTAGCAGGGTAGTGGGTAGAAGTGAAAAGCACTCTGTCAAGCTTGAGCATACCTGTTTCCTTGTCAAGCTCATATTTATTCTTGCCGCCCTTTGGAATCTCAATAACGGCATAAAATCTGTTTTTTCTTATTCTTTTTGGGCTTATATTGTGCCAAATGTTCATAAAGAATCGCCTCCAAATGTTCTTTTGATAATTTTATCATTTAATTTCTTTAAATACAATATATATTTGTATTTTGATATATTTTATTTAGAACTTGAAACGCGCCGTTTTATAATATATAATATTTCCGCGGAAATATAAGGCGGTGATTGGTATGAAATACAGTATGGCTAAAACAGTTAAATTTGCGTTTAAGAGGTCGCTACCCGTTTTATTTGGTTATCTTTTCCTCGCATCCGCTTTCGGCATAATGCTTTATGAAGCGGGTTACAACTGGGTGTGGGCGATTTTTATATCTTTTTTCGTTTATGCAGGCTCAGGGCAGTTCCTGCTCGTTTCTCTTCTTTCGTCTGCCGCTTCTCTTCCCACAGTAGCAATGATGACGCTTTTTGTTAACTCACGCCATATGTTTTACGGTCTGTCGCTTATAGATAAATTTAAAAAAGGCGGCTGGCGTTATCTTTTTATGATTTTTACACTGACGGATGAAACATATTCCGTAAATGTATCTATCCCAAAGGTACCCGAAGGGGTTGACGAGCCTAAAGCACGCTTTTTAATCGGCGAGCTTGACCATCTTTATTGGATTATAGGCTCGGTTATCGGCTCACTTGCAGGTCAGAATATTCCCATTGATTTCACGGGAATAGATTTTTCAATGACTGCGCTTTTCACGGTTATATTTGTTGATTTAATCAGAGATACAAAAAATAAAATCTGCGGTGCGGTAGGAATTTTCTGCGCTTTTGTTTGCCTAATGATTTTCGGCGCTGATAAGTTCCTTTTGCCGTCATTAATTTTGACAGTTGTGGCGTTGTCAGCCGCTAAACCGCTGTTAACTAAAAAGGAGGTGGCATAATGCCTTTGTCAACAACCTCTGCAATAATTATGATTGCCGTTGCCGCTGTGTGCACTTTTGCCACCAGACTTGTTCCGTTTGCTCTTTTCAGTAAAAAAGAGCCGCCCAAAGCTGTTAGATATCTCGGCGGTATTCTTCCTGTTGCTATTATAGGCGTTTTGATAGTGTACGGTATAGGTGATGTGCGTGATATGGGTATTTACGAGCTTTTACCTAAGCTTATAGCTGTCGGAGCAACTGCGGCAGTACACTTTTGGAAGCGCAATACGCTTTTGAGCATAGCTGTCGGAACAATAGGATATATGCTTTTAATAAACTTCGTTTTTTAGTTTCTTGACGGATAGATAACTTTATAATAGAATTATTCTAAAGATTATTTTCGGGTGATTTTATGAATTTACAGGATATTATTAACGAGAGTTCCCGTATTGTGTTTTTCGGCGGAGCAGGCGTTTCAACAGAAAGCGGTATACCTGATTTTCGCTCTGTTGACGGTCTTTATAATCAAAAATACGATTATCCGCCTGAGGAAATTCTTTCTCATACTTTTTTTGAAAAGCATACTGAGTATTTTTTCAATTTTTACAGAGATAAACTTCTGTGCCTTGACGCTGAGCCTAACAGCGCCCATTTAAAACTTGCAGAGCTCGAAAAAGCAGGAAAGCTTTCGGCTGTGGTTACTCAGAATATTGACGGACTGCATCAAAAAGCAGGAAGTAAAAGAGTTTATGAGCTTCACGGCTCAACTCTCAGAAATTACTGTACCCATTGCTCAAAATTCTTTAGTGCTGAATATATACTCAATTCAGAGGGTGTGCCGCATTGTGACGAGTGCGGCGGAATAATTAAACCCGATGTTGTGCTTTATGAAGAAAGCCTTGATGATAAAACTGTTAATTCTGCTGTTAATGCCATTGCGCAGGCAGATTGCCTTATTGTAGCAGGAACTAGCCTTGCCGTTTATCCTGCCGCAGGATTTATAAGATATTTTTCTGGCAAAAATTTTGTTCTAATCAATAAAGCACCCACACCTGCTGACAGTATGGCTAATCTTGTTATAAGGGACAAGGTTGGGGTAGTTCTTTCCAAAATCAAAGTTTAACGAGGTGTTAATGTGAAAAGAATAATTTGTGTTTTAGCGGTAATTGCTGTTATAGCAACAATGTTTGCAGGGTGCACATCATCAAAAGCTAAAGACTATACGCTTAAAATCACTTACGACAGTCATTATGACGGATATTCTGAAGAGGTTTATGCAGATTACGAAAAGCTTTATCAGGCTGTAATTAACGGAGACAGCACTGTATCTGTCAATCCTGAGAATGTAGATGCACTAAATACTTTGTTTTATACAGGTTGTCCGCTTTCCGCTCTTGTTAGCAGTATGTCTTTAACATCGTCGGGAGACAGTATAAGACTTAAATATTCTCAGACACAAAGCGCACATAAAGAACTTGTTGAGAAGTTTACGCAGGAAACTGCCGAGATACTTTATGAATGCGGTTATGAGGAAAAAAGCGATAAGGAACTTCTCCTTAATTTATATACATACATATCAAGCAATATTTCACAGAACGAAGAAATAACAACTGCCTATGATACGATTATCGACAAAACGGGTTCTTCTTCAGGATATCAGGCTGCTTTTCAGTTCCTTGTTCAGCAAGCAGGATTTAAAGCGTCAAGAGTCTACGGCGTTGCAAGTACCGGCGCTCGTTTTCTTACAGAAGTAATCGTTGACGGCGAAGCATATTATTTTGACCCTTGCGAGGAGAACAATTATTCTCAGGGCAAAGGACTTTGCTGTTTTGGTATGGGTGCGCTTGGGCTTGAAATGAACGGGCTCGGTAATGACATTAAATATTCCGATAATGAAAGCGTTGTTTTTTCAGAGGATTCGGGAAAATATAATCAACTTTTCCAAACTATTACATATAAATATAAGGACGGTACCGTTACAGCAGAGAAAAAAAGCGGCGAAATTGTTGAAATTGCACTATAAAAACGATTAATCGTAAAGTGTGAATTTCCGCTCACTGTTAAAACTGCACAAATAAAATGTAAATAATTTGTTAACATCAACTATATAATGTTGACTTTTTAAACAATGGAATTATAATGTAGACGCAATGAGGAAATCTTTGTAAATAAATTGTTTAGGAGGCAGGTTATTTATGTTCAAACTTCTTAAAAAGTGTGCTCACATCCTCGCCACCGGCGATTTAGCCTATACGGTTAAATAATCGGGTGAGCCCCAAAATCGACTTTCAATCCTTAAAGCATTAGCTTTAAGGATTTTTTTGTTTCTTTTTACCATAAAACCATTGCCTTATTCTTAAAAATATGTTAAATTATGTAGACGGGTAAAAAATTATGTATTGGGGTGATTTAATGGCAGGCAATAATGCCAACATAAAATCAAAAATCGGAGGGATAGTCAATAATGTCCGTTATTATTGGACGGAACCTCCGAGGGGCAGATTTATGAACTATAAGGAAATAGTATCCTATGCCGGAGGCGGTATCGGTTGCTATTTCATTATTTTGTTAGGCACGCAACTTTCAGTTTCAACAACTAATATGATTGTCGGCGGTGCTATCGGTATAGGCCCGACTGACATGTATATTATTTACATAATTTCAACTTTAGCCGGTATTCCTTTGACGGGAATCAGAGCTAATATGGTTGATAACACGCGAGGGCGAGGGGGTAAGTACCGACCGTATTTGATTTCAATCGGTATACCTACAATTATAGTAGCCCTCGGATATGTTTATTTCCCTTATGACAGTTTACAGACATTGGTAAACGGTCAGATTTTCGGAAGAGAAAGCTATTATGTTATCAAATGCGCAGTAGTTTTGATTTTCAATTTGCTGTTGTCATTTTTCTATTCATTCTTTAATGATGCTTATACAAACCTTATTCATGTTCTTTCTCCGAATACCCAGGAGAGAACGGATGTACTTGCAATAAAATCAGTAGTATACTCTTTAGCACCGTCAATTGCAAATATCGTACTTCCGCTTATTGCACAAGTATTTACAAACGATGACCTTTACGATATAACTGTTTACAGAATTGCGTATCCCATTTTTGCAGCAGTCGGAATGCTCGGTACGGTTATTGTTTACGGAAATACACAGGAAAAAATCGTTCAGGCTAAAACTCACGCTGTTCAAATCGGATTTTGGGACTCTCTCAAGGAAGTTGCTAAAAACAAGTATTTCTGGATTATTTCACTTGCAGGATGGCTCGGATTCCTTGAAGGCGCTTACGGTAATATACTCACATGGTCATATACATACGGTCACACAGCAACAGGTGCAGAATATGCACTTATTCAAACATTGACCGGAAATGCCGCTCTTTGGGGAATGCTCCTTGCTCCTTTATGTATTAGAAAATGGGGTAAAAAGAAAGTTCTTATCGGTGTTAACGCAGCAAATGTCCTTTGTATTCTTGCAATGGGAATTAATATGAAGAGTATTTGGTGGCTGTTTATATGCGTTTATTTCAACTGGTTGGTAGGCGCGTTTGAACAGATTACTACTCCCGCAATTCAGGCTGACATCAGAGATTATCAGCAGTATAAATCAGGCGAGAGAATTGACGGCATGTTCGCCGCAGTAACAACAATAGGCGGTATCATAACTCTGTTTACTTCAGGCGTTCTTCCGGCAGTTCAGGAAATGTACGGAATTAAGGACGGAAACGGTTATGAAAGCCCTTATGATATTCTTGATGTAACTACAGGTGAGCCGGGTCTTTTGTATAAAATGATGGGCGCCCTTATAATCATGGCGGCTGTCGGTGCATTCCTCAATATGGTTCCTTACTTCTTCTACGACTTTTCTGAAAAGAAGCAGAAATCAGTTGTCCGTGTACTTAAAGTACGCGCACTGTTTGAGGACTACGGCAACAATGCGCTTGACAATCATCAGATAGTAGAAGCTATCGACATGGTTGAAGAAGCAAGAAAGATGGCTGAATCTGAATATAAAACAGTCAGCAAAGATTATAAGAGAATCAAGGATAAATCAGAGCGTAAATTGGCAAAAGAAGCGTACAAAGAAGCTATTACCTTTAATGAAGAAGTTGATATATCTAAGTTCGTTTGCGAAGAACTTGATAAATTTGACTCACCTTTATTCCAGTATCAGATTGATGTATATCAGGATATTTACGATCAGGGCTTAGAGTCTATTGTAAATGCTTCTATTGAAAATCTCCGCAAGGAGCTTGAAAAGGCAAAAGCTATGCCGCATTCAACAGCTGACGCAAAAGAATTAAGAAAATTTGCTGTTCAGCTTGCTAAGAAAAAGATTTCAGCAAGAAAAGCTTATGAAAAATACTTCGGTTCTGTTAAAGCTTTTGTTGAACCGGATATGGCAAAACTTACTGCAATTTTCGATAAAGAAGACTCAATTGAAGAAAAGATATTCGAGCTTGTAAGAGAAAAATCCGAGGCTAAGAAAGCCAATGATAAAGATAAATACAAGCAGATTCAGGCTGAAATTAAGAGCCTCAATGCTGAATTGAAGCTTGCAAGACGCACTGAAAAGAAATTGTTTGACGAGTTTGCTCAGTTCAACCGTGCGGCAAAGCCGTATATTGACGCAAGAAAGCTTCTCCTTCAGAAAGAGAATTATGCTCACTTTGAAGAGATTGCAGATCTTTATGATGAGGCTAAACTTAATGCTGATGCCGAGGATAGAGAAAAAGAAGAGCTTGCAGCATTAAAACGCCGTGAGCAGGAAGCAGAACTTGAGGCAAAACGAGCTGAAAGATTAAGAAAAAAGGCAGAAAAAGCCGAGAAAAAATCTTCTAAAAAATCAGACAAGTAAATAATACATATTAAACCAAAACCCCGTTTCGGCATATTATGATATATGACACGAAATGGGGTTTATTATTATGACTTTTTATATAAAAATAGGTTCAATCACAAATGCGCAAAGAGCAAGATCCGTGCTTCACGCCGCATCGATTAAGGCTGGGATAAAAAGGCTTGAAAAGCCTAAACCGGGTGAAGGATGCGGTTATATGCTCGTTGTAAATTCTGATGTCTCAAAGGCTTTGAGAATTCTTGAGAAAAACGGAATTCGGGTTTTGGGGGTGGATAAAGAATGATTTATTTTGATAACGGCGCCACCTCTTACCCAAAGCCTGCAAATGTTTTGAAAACCGCCGCTATTGCAATGAAAAATTATAGCTTCAATTCAGGGCGAGGCGGTTATATTCAGTCTGTAAAGGCGGCTGAAAAAATTTTTGATGTGCGTGTTAAAATTGCGGATATGTTCGGTTTTGAACCTCAGAATATTGTATTTACTAAAAACTGTACAGAAGCGCTCAATACCGCTATAAAAGGAAGCGTAAAACAAGGTGACCATGTTATTATATCATCCCTTGAGCACAATGCAGTGTGGCGTGTTGTAAGCAAGCTTCATGCAGACGGTATTATAGATTACGATATAGCCGAGTTTAGCTATGACAGCGATGAATGTGCAAGCAATTTTGAAAAGCTGATAAAGAAAAATACTTCTCTTATAGTATGTATGTCTGCGTCAAATGTTTTCGGCGTTACATTTGATATTGAAAAAATAGGTAAGGTGGCAAAAAAACACAATTTAAGATTTATTGTTGACGGCGCTCAGTCCGCAGGTTTGATACCTATTGACAGCAAAAAGTGCGGAATAGATATCCTGTGTGCGCCGGGGCATAAATGTCTGTTTGGTCCTATGGGCACAGGATTTATGGCAGTTTCTGAGGGAGTGCGTATTAAAACTTTTCAGGAGGGCGGAACGGGCAGCAATTCCATTGATTCTGTACAACCTGATTTTATGCCCGACAGATTTGAATCGGGTACGCTGAATAACAGCGGCATAATGACGCTTGGTGCCGGTATAGATTTCATAAATAAATATTCAATGAATGCTATATACAGTCACGAATTAAATAATGCGGTTTATCTGTATAACGGACTTAAAGCTAATAAAAACGCTGTGCTTTACTGCCCTAAACCCGAGAAATTTAAATTTGCTCCGATTGTTTCATTTAACTACGAAGATTATTCAAGTGAAAAGGTTGCCGCTTTTCTTGCAGATAACAATATTGCTGTGCGTGCAGGACTTCATTGTTCGCCTCTTGCACATAAGTTCTTCGGCACGATTGACAGAGGAACTGTAAGACTTTCACCCTCAGTATTCAATACAAAAAAAGATTGTGAAGTTTTTTTAAATACATTGAAAAAACTTTGATTCTGTCTCTTATACACATCTCCGAGCCCACGAGACCG